>DATGOF010000029.1:0-4329 GCA_035306285.1 Acidobacteriota bacterium
ACCCGTCGATGACGCTTCGACGAAAATGAGTGCGAATGGAAGCCTGGCGATAACCTTCTTGCTTAGCTGTCTACGGCTGTAATCCGAAGATTCGACGGTGAAGCAGCGTTAACACTCAACGGTATGTGTCCGCCCGGGCGGACACAACGGGCACCACGTTGCCCTTGACAATTTATGGCCTTCTCATGGAAGACATAGAGGACAGAGAGGGTAACTGCGCCAAAAGCGCAATGATCATTGGCTCGGAATCGAACTCTAATTCGTCGGGGCGCTTGTTCACTATCCTTGCCAGGGTCAAATCGCGTGAACTTGAACGATCAACCGCTGGGAGAACGACGCGACGTCGTGGCAACCAGCTTCTCCTGAGTTATCGCCTGCCGCTGACGCCTCCAAGAATCAACGTTCTTTTGGGGTTGCGTTTCGGATCAACAGCAGTGATATTGTCCAGAAAGTGAACATACGAGGCTTGGCGCCAAAAGATGTCAACACTGGGATAAGCTCTTGCGCTTGCGGTATTCATCTCTGACAATTCTTACCCCGCTAGCCGCGACTTGTATCTGGCTCTGTTCGGTAACGTCAGTCCGGAGCGCTGTCATGCACCAGCAGGTCGGTTCAGGGGAGGCCATCCGATCCGCCGTCGTCACCGCTATTTCGTCCGAAATCGTCATCGATGGCTTCCTCGATGAGCCGGCCTGGCAAGAGGCCCCGAAGGTTGGGGACCTGATACAGCGAATCCCGTTGGCTGGAGCGGATCCCTCCGAGAAAACAGAGGTCACACTCCTGTATGATCAAAACAACCTTTACATCGGCGTGATGTGCTACGACTCCGAACCGGATCGAGTTCTGGCTTCACAGATGGGTCGAGATGCCAGCTTAGACGCCGACGACCGGGTGAGCATCCTCCTCGATACTTTCCGTGATCGCAGTAATGCCTTTCAATTTTCGACCAACCCGGCCGGAGCCCTGGTCGATGCTTTAGTCTTCGCCAACGGAGAAACAAATGAAGACTGGGATGCCATCTGGATGGTGCGCACCAGACGAACAGAGGAAGGCTGGAGCGCCGAATTTGTTATTCCGTTTAAGAGCTTGAATTTTCCCGCCGGTCAGACGGTGTGGGGATTTAATATCAGCCGAACCATTCAGCGAAAACTCGAAGAGGTTCGCTGGACGGGCGCGCGCTTCCAGACCCAGTTCTTACAGGTATCCGAGGCCGGAGAAATCACCAATCTGGAGGGCCTGGAACAGGGGCGCGGCCTAGACGTTCGGCCGTTTGTGGCGCAGAGCTGGGAACATTTCGCGCCAACCGGAGAACATACGGTCAAGGGAAAGCCTGGATTGGACCTTTTTTACAACATTACGCCCAGCTTGAAACTCACAGTAACGGCAAATACAGACTTTGGCGAAACTGAGGTAGATGCCCGCCAGATTAATCTGACACGTTTTTCCATCTTTTTTCCCGAGAAAAGATCATTTTTCTTGCAAGATGCCGGTGTCTTCAGCTTTGCTACCACCGGAGTCGAGCCGCCAGGAGGAATTCCCAGTCCCGGAGCCGAGGTGTTTCCGTTTTTCAGCCGCAGGATCGGGCTGCTTGAGGGAGAGGAAGTCCCGATAGATTACGGAATCAAGTTGACCGGCAAAGTCGACCGCACTGAGATTGGCGTACTCAATGTGCGCACTCGTGAAAGCTCGAATGCCGGGGCGGCCAACCTGTTTGTTGGGCGCATCAAGCAGAATTTTTTGGAGCAATCGTATCTGGGGGCGCTATTCACGGGGGGAGATCCTGCCTTTCCGTCTTCCAGCAGTACCGTGGGAGTCGACCTGCGGCTGGCCACGTCACATTTCCTGGGCAGTTCTCGAAATTTCGTTTTCAATGCCTACGGACTCAAGAGCAACAGAGAGTTTATTTCTGACAGGAACGCGTCTTTCGGGTTTGCTGCGCAGTATCCCAATGACAAGTACGACGCACAAATCATCTGGCGCGAGATTCAGGAGAATTTCGATCCGGCACTTGGCTTTGTACAGCGTCGCAACACGCGCATGCTTCGTCTCGGCGCCAGTTACAATCCACGCCCCCGAGACTTCCTCGGAATTCAGCAAATGTTTCACGACATTTTCTATACCCGCTTTACTCGGCTGGACAATGGGGAAGTCGAGACATGGAATGTCTACCTAACGCTGCTTGACTGGCACTTCCAATCGGGAGACTCCCTGCATAGTCTCTTCGACGTCAATCCAACGTACGAACGGCTGTTTGAGCCGTTCGAGATTTCGCCCGGCGTCGTTCTTCCTCCGGGTGAATATCGCTTTACACCCTGGAGAATTTTCTTCAGTTCGGCCCAAAAACGTCGGCTTCAAGGGAGCATTGGTGTTACGTTTGGGAGCTTCTGGTCAGGGACTGCCACAGCCATTCAGACCGGCCTCAGTTATAAGCTCCCTCCCAATCTCCTAGTCAGTCTAAACACCAACCAGACATTTGCCCGTTTACCCGAAGGAAACTTTGTGGCTCGCATCATCAGTTCACAGGTCGATTATGCAGCTTCTCCCTTCCTATTCTTTTCCAACGTCGTACAGTTCGATAACCGATCGAGGAATCTTGGCATTCAAAGTCGGCTGCGCTGGACTCTGCAACCGGGGAACGACCTTTTCCTTATCTTCGGGCAGGACTGGGTTCAGGATCTTACGAGAGGATACGACTTTCGAGCACAAGACACCAAGCTGGCCACTAAGCTTCAATATACCTTCCGTTTCTAGTTCTAGAGGTAAGAGCTATTGAAGCCGAGGTTGGTTCATGCAGCACCTGTTGACCAGAGTTGAGCTTTCTCTTTGAATTATCGCACCACAGGCCTTAGAATCGGGCCTTCGTGATGAGGGAATCGAAACACTGGCTGTTATTTGCGGTAATCACGACGGGTTTCTGGGGAATCTGGGGAGCTCTGATCGAGATTCCCGAAAAGGCAGGATTTCCGGCGACGCTGGGATATTCGGTCTGGGCATTGACCATGATTCCTCCCGCCGTCGTTGCATTAAAGATCATTCGGTGGAAACTTGATTACGACCTCTCTTCGATTGCCTTTGGATCGATTATTGGCTTACTGGGAGCGGGCGGCCAGTTGATCTTGTTTCAGGCCCTTCGAACAGGACCTGCTTACCTCGTATTTCCCATCATTTCTCTTTCACCTATGGTGACCATCCTTCTTGCCTACTGGTTCTTGCGGGAGCGGACCAGCACCAGGGGATGGCTAGGGATAGCGCTGGCGTTGGCAGCTATCCCGCTGCTTTCTTATCAGGAGGCAGAAGACCAGGCGACTCGAGGTTATCTCTGGCTCATCCTTGCTTTAATCGTATTTGCTGCCTGGGGCGCTCAGGCTTTTGTGATGCGCTTCGCCAACCGGACAATGCGAGCTGAGAGTATTTTCTTTTACATGATGGTCACCGGGATCATTTTGATACCGTTTGCCCTTCTCATGACGGATTTTGCGCAGCCCATCAACTGGGGTTTTAGTGGGCCGGTTTTGGCGGCGCTGATCCAGTCACTCAATTCAATTGGTGCGCTTTGTCTCGTATATGCTTTTCGCTATGGAAAGGCCATGATTGTCGCACCGGTGACAAACGCACTGGCGCCGGTCATCACCGTGGTGATCTCGCTGATGATTTACGGTGTCCTCCCATCCTCTCCTATTGCCACCGGCATGGTGCTGGCGATTGCAGCTGCTCTTCTTTTGGCCCTGGAGGAAGGGAGCGAAGCCGAAATCGAGCAAGCCATCCCTTCCGTGGACAGCTTTGAGGGATAAGAGATCGGAGGGGCACCGGTTGTCGGACGCCCCGCCAGTCGATTCCCCGGGCGGCGCCTTCGACTGGCCCAGGCTCTTGGATTCTCCTGCGCCTTCAGCGGAATCTTCCTCTGCGCCCTGTGCGCTCCGCAGTGAAAATTGCCTCTTTGTGGTGAAAATCGACCGAAGTTCCGATTAGTTCCCTGGATATTCCCGGAAAACCGACTGGTGGCCGGCGTCGTCAAAAAGGAGCACGGAATAGGGTTCACGGTCGGGCCCTGTATCCATGCCAGGGGAGCCGAGCGGCATCCCGGGGACGGCCAGTCCTCTTGCTTTTGGACGCTCCTTTAAGAGGTCATGTATGTCTGCTGCCGGTACATGCCCTTCGATCGTGTACCCGTCCACGATAGCCGTATGGCACGATGAAAGGGCTTCGGGCACTCCATGTCTTTGCCTGTAATAGCCGACGTTCTCCACGTCGTGGACTTGAACCTCGAATCCGTTTGCTTTCAGATGATCGGCCCAGATTCCACAACAGCCACAACTCGCATCTTTATAG
>DATGOF010000030.1:0-2077 GCA_035306285.1 Acidobacteriota bacterium
TGGAGATTCGGAAAATGGGTTTCTCTCTTCCAAGTAATCCATCAGAGCGATTGAAATCAACGTGTTAGTCCAACCGCTTTCGATAGCATAAGGTCCCCAGTAGGGATCGCTGTTGTTTCCGAAGGGTTCCCATCGCTTAAGATCAAAGGCTCGATTCCAGGCGCCATTCGTCTTTCGATCCGTACTTTCCAGCTGAATGCGAGAGAGGTAATCGGCGAGGCCCTGGAAAGAATCACAGGCCTCCTGGGTCCCAAGGACAGAACAGATCAGCTGCAAGTTCAACATGGCAAAATTTGTGGTGTAGAGTTGATCCGAGATCGGCTCTCCCTCTCTTGTGATCACGGGACCTTCATCCCCGAAGTTTTCAGGCCTGAAGGTTCCCCACTCCGGGATAGCGCCATTTCTAACCTGTCTTTTCCTTATTTCACCGAGCACCTCGTTCATCACCTCTAAATAGCGATCCTCGCCCGTATAACGATAAAGCAAGGCTGGAGAGGAAACGAAGCGGACGTACTGCGTCGCTCGGGTAAGCGCGGTGCGAGTCTCGAAATTGGGAAACACTTCGATCAGCGCATCGATCGACCGCCGGGCCGAGTCAAGGTACTTTTGATCGCCGGTGATCTCGTAAGCCAGCAAGACAGCAATGTCGCCATTGCTGACGTAATGCGGGTCAATGCTGGGTTGACCGTGTTTGGCGTACCAGTCGCGTCCATTTTTGAGCAGGAGGTCTCCTTCCATCCTCCGCAAGCGAAGTCCTGAAGGAGTCTGCGTTTCCAGAAATCCATTGACCGTGGCTAGACCGCGATTAAGATAGTCGGCCTTACCGGTCAGCTGATACATGCGGAGCATCGCGTAGGCCGCCCAGCTGTTATCTTCGGTGTAAATGACGGAGGGATGTTCCGTGAGGTCCTCTCCCCACTTCCAAAAACCGAAGGTTGGACGCGTCTGGTCCATATCTTGATAACCTTCTCTCATGAGAAATTGGAGCAAGTTCTCTCCTTTTTCCTCCCATTCGGGTTCTCCCACCAGGCGGCCATACAGATAGAAAGTCAGACCCGCCTGTGCCGTGCAATCGGTCCGAATCCAATCCTGAAGGTTCAAGTTGATCGAGTCAAAACCCTCCAGGATTCCTCGACTCCCATCCGGCTCTAGCAAAAGCCCCGATTCCCGGAACCACTGCATCGTCCTGTCTAACGCTGATCGGTACCACTCCCGCCGTGGCTCAATCGTCACGCTTGTTTCACGAGTGACACTTCTCGAACCCCTTCGGCCCTGGACCTGAATTCGATATTCGCCTGGGGACAGGCGAACCTGCATTGTCGCGATATCCTCCGAGGGTCTCTGCCACTGAGCCTTGTTGTCGGGAAGACCATTAATCTCCAGCGAATCGAAGTCTCCCTTGACGTGAATCTCAATCTCGCCCGAGGGACTCCACCTCCGTGGTTCCGTCCAGATCCGAAACGCGAGCTTCTCCTCCAGCAACTCATCCCTGATCTTGTCAGGAAAGGGCGCCAGAAGGACCCTTTCAACCAGTCGCTCCCAGGCTTCTTGCGGGGGAAAACCCTTTTCTCGGAAGCGCGTCAGCGGCAGAGCCGAGTAGAAACCTCGTCCCTGAACGATCGCCGGCTGAATCAAGACCGGAAACCTTTCTCCTTCGGACCATGAGTAGACCCTGTCTGTCCCCGCTGCTGGAGCCAGATCCAGGATGACGTGGTCAGCCGAACTGGAGACTTTGCCGGAAAGGTATCCCGTTCGCTTTACCTGCCACATGGCATCCTCGTGGAACGGCTCCAGAATCCAGTGACCGGTGGGCTGCTCCTGACCGGCCACAACTTTGAGGATTCCCACCGACGGCAACCCGGGAGTCCGAATGAAACCGGTCAGCTTTTGAGCCGGGACGGCTCGTGGCGTCACTCCCTCAATGTAAAAGCCGCCACCCGCCTTGATGATCTCCATCAACTGGTTGATATGTGTGCGCTCCAGGTAGTGATCAGGGTTGGCCAGCGTTTCAGCGTCGATATCCGCCAACAGGTAAACCGCATTGTAAGGACGAATCGAAAGGGTCTCGAACTCTTCC
>DATGOF010000031.1:0-16445 GCA_035306285.1 Acidobacteriota bacterium
GCTCTATCCAACTGAGCTACGGGCGCCCGATGACAATTGCAGGGCTATTATATCTGCCTACCCCGGACTCTGTCACCACCCGACTAAAAACGAGTCGCCTCGAATCGCCTCCCTTCTCACGACGATATTTCAGCATGTACAAACTCCGTCGACCATCCCCAAGAAATTCGGCGGCGTCCCGAGCTGCAATAGGGATCCAGGATGTAGCCGTGCAACTTCCTTCAGCGGCTCGGGATCTTCGAAACTTCGGCTCTTTAGAAACATCTAAGTAGATGTAGCCTTCTAAATCTCTCACAGAGGAATGGATTCCTGAGGGAGCGAGGAACGGCATCTCTGAGAGTCAATGATGAAGCGACATTGGGGGCCGGTGCAAAACTGGGCCTCAACCGGTGGCGTACCGCTCCCCTGGCAATTACCTTCTTATCGGGCGCTTTCACTGCGACGGCGAAATCGACGGATTCTGCTAGGTCTGGCCTGCGCATTACTCCTGGCAGTCGGAATAGCAGGAATCGTGTACGAGATTCGCACTTCGGCCGTTCAATCCTACTTCCTGTCGCGCTATGCCAGGACCTTAAATTACACCATCGAGTCGGGTCAGAGCGATCAAATTCTATTCCCTACAGATGGCCCCTTTGATCAGCGTCGCGGCTACTCTCAGATTCCCATATACCAGGAGAGACTGCGCCAGCAAGGCTTTCAGGTCACAGAGCAGTCCCGCTTTTCACCCGAACTCATGCAAGCCGTGCAGTGGGGCTTGAATCCTCCCTACAAGGAGCCGTCAGGAGCCGGCCTGGAGATTCGAGACGCCTGGGAACAACCAATCTACCGTGCCCAACGGCCTGACTTTTTTTTCAATAGCTACCATGAAATCCCGGAGCTCATTCGTCGATCTCTGACCTTCATCGAGAATCGAGCCCTGCTGGAAGTAAAGGATCCACGCAGCAATCCAGCTCTGGAGTGGCCTCGCTTGGCCCGGGCGATCTTCATGCAAATCACAAAGCGCTTCGGCTTTTCTGCGGAAGGACCGGGAGCCAGCACCCTGGCCGTTCAGATCCAGAAATATAAACACTCACCAAAGGGACGGACTGACTCAATAAAAGAGAAATTCCTTCAGATGATGAGCGCGAGCCTGCGTGCTTATAGAGAGGATCGAGATACGACTCTGGAGCGGCAGGAAATCTTGTTGGAATATCTCAATTCGATGCCTCTGGGCGCAGCGCCCGGTTACGGGGACGTGTACGGCCTCGGTGAAGGCCTGTATGCCCACTTTGGAATGAATTTGCGTGATGTTATTACTGCGTTATCGGAGGATGAATCGTCCCCGGAGAGTGAGCTGAGCCGGGCCGTAGCCTTCAAACATGCCATGGCCCTGATCACTGCCGTGCAAGCCCCGACAAGATATCTGGGGCAGCAGCGGAGCGAGCTCGAGGCGCGGATCAATCGATTTCTCAGCCTCCTCGAGCAAGAAGGAATACTGGAAACGTCGTTTGCGGCCGAGGTACGTAAAGTACCTTTGCAGTTTCTGGATCATGCCCCGACAGACTCGACGGTCAGCTTTGTCGAGCGCAAAGCGGTTAATGCCATCCGAAGTGAGCTCTTGACTTTGCTGGACCTCCCCGACTTCCATACTCTGGACAGGCTCCAACTGGAAGTTGATTCGACGCTGGATGCTGAGCTGCAATCCAAAGTGATTTCACTGTTCGAGAACCTGCGCGATCCATCATTCATAGCCGCTGCCGGGCTTCGCCAGGACAGGTTACTTCTGCGTGGCGATCCGTCGAAGGTCCTATACAGCGTGCTACTGATGGAAAGGACGGAGGTAGGGAACGTCCTTAGAGTCCAGGCCGACAATCTGGACCGGCCGTTCGACTTAAACGAGGGGATGAAGCTGGAGCTGGGAAGTACGGCCAAGCTCCGCACGTTGGCCCACTATCTCGAAGTTATTTCTCTACTCTACGATCAGTATCGCTTGCAGGCTTCTGAAAAGATGGTGTCCTATCCTGACCCTTTGACTCGATGGGCTGTCCAAACACTTCAGAGAAATCCGACCCTCGGCCTGGAACAGTTCCTTCAGCTAGCTCTCGAGCGACGATATTCAGCCAATCCGAATGAAGCTTTCTTTACCGGAGGTGGAAGACACTACTTCAGCAATTTCGACTCTAAGGACAATGGCCGTTATTTCACCGTCGAAGAGGCATTTCACAAGTCCACCAACCTGGTCTTTATTCGACTGATGAGAGATCTGGTTCGTTTCCATGAAGCGCGTCTTCCTTTCGACCCTGAAACCATCTTGACCGAGGTTGATCATCCGCTTCGAAGGCAGATCTTGGAGATTATCGCGGAGGAAGAAGCTCACCTTTTTCTCGAGCGTTTCTTTCAACGGTACCGCGGGAAGGATCGAGATGAAATCATTTCTCGTCTCCTAGGGAATCGGGCACAATCGGTGCGTCCTCTCGCAATTGTCTACGCATCCTGGTTTCCAGATGCCGATCCTGGAAGGCTTGTAAATTGGATGGCGTCCCGAGGTATTCAGGTCTCTGAGAACACCGCTATCAGTCTGCTACAAAACTACCAGAAGCCATTCTTTAATATTGCAGACTACGGGTATCTCCTCTCCCGTCATCCCCTGGAGGTGTGGGTGGCCGGCCAGATCTTTCTACAACCGACTATCACCTGGGAAGAACTCCTGGAACGTAGCGACCGGGCCCGAGCAGATGCTTCCGCCTGGCTATTTAAGACCCGTAATCAAAGAGCCCAGGATTTGAGATTGAGGATCTGGATTGAAAAAGAAGCCTTTCGATCAATGGAACCCTTTTGGAAACGCCTGGGCTTCGGATTCGACCGGCTGGTACCCTCGTACGCCAGCGCCATCGGAAGTGCTTCTGACCGTCCCGCTGCTCTGGCCGAGCTCATTGGAATCATCATCAATGACGGAGTACGCTATCAGCCTCGAAAGATCGAGAGGCTGGTCTTTGCACGGGCTACACCTTACCACACGGTGTTTCAACCTTCTCCCGACGCCGGCGAACGGGTCTTGAAACCGGAAGTTGCTCGCGCGCTACGCGATGCTCTGGGAGGTGTGGTTGAACGAGGGACGGCCCGTCGACTAGCGGGAGAAGCTGCGCGGTATGAAGCCATAACCACTATGATCGGGGGTAAGACTGGTTCCGGAGATAATCGCTATCACCGATTCAGTCGGGGCGGTGAGCTGGTCGATTCGCACGTGATGAACCGGACCGCCACCTTCGTGTTCTTTATTGATGACCGATATTACGGCGTTATAACCGCTCTAGTGGACGGACCCGAAGCAGCCCGTTATGATTTCACCAGCGCATTGCCGGTCACTCTACTGAAAATGCTGCTGCCCGATATCCTCTCCTCTGATCTTCAACCCAAGGTCATGACCTCCGGAGCGTGATTCCTCTTCCCTCTGTGTCTTTTGAGCCTCCGGGGTCAAAAAAAGCCCGGCGGAGCGGACGCCCCACCGGGCTTTGGCTATCGAGCGGATCTACGAACTACCAGGTAATTCGCAGAGTGATATCCATAAGACGCTGCCCCGCCTTCTCTTGATCCTGGTTCGCGTCACGTGCATCCGTGATCACGCCCGGATCGGAGGCGTTGATAACGTTTCGCGGATACCGGAAGTGTGGCCGGTTGAACAGGTTCGAAATTGACGCTGCCAACTCCATGCCAAACCGCTCGGTCAGTGTAAAACGCTTGGTCAGGTTCATGTGGTGGACGTGAATGCCAGGGCCCTCAAGAATGTTCAGGCCGCTGTTTCCGTAGCGTCCCGAAGGAGGAAGCTGGAAAGCATTGACGTCGAACCAACCATCGATTGATCTCTGATCGGTCGGCAGGTTTCCGTCAGCAATACGATCGGGAAGACCGCCAACTGTGTTGGTATTGGAGGGGTCAGCTCCACTAAACGAGGGCGTAAAGTACTGACCTGACTTGAAGTAATGGATCGTAGTCAACTGCCATCCACCGATGACGTGATCAACCGCCGCTGGCACATCTGACATATAGGTGCGGCCACGACCTACTGGAATATCCCAGGAAGTATTGATGACGAACTTGTGACGAGCATCGTACTGCTCGCGGTTCCACATACCGTCCCAGTCGTTCTCGCTCAGAGAATTGGTCCCGATTCCGGAGAGATAAATATAAGGATTCTCCCGGTTTCCAAAATTGGACAGGCTGCTCTGAAGCGTGTAGTGAGTGCTGAAAGTAAATGCACCTGCCCTTTTCAGGACCTGGAACTGGAATGAGTCGTAATTGTGTTTTCCCGTGTCCAGATTGTAAGTCACGCTGGTGAACTCCGAATAAGGACGACGATCCACAGAGAACGGAACGTCACTTGCCTCCGGCTTGTTGATGGAAAGAGGGAAGTTCAGCCCGCGACTCCGTGAACCGATATAAGAAGTGCGGAAGCCGATGTCACCAATTTGACGCTCAACGGTGAGGTTAAACTGGTGGATGGTTCCGTTATCCGTTTCCATTGGGTAGCCGGTAGCACTCTGGGAGGGGATTGAAGCCGCGCCCAGATCACCGGGGAAAGGATTCGGGAAAGCAAACAACGGCTCACCATTCACGATTTCATTGGTGGTGTAGGTTTCAGCAATCTCGAACGGACCACCGCCCTGGAGGCGATCGAAGTAGCCGATCTGCTCGGTGTAGGCTCCATAGCCTCCCCGGATAACGGTCTGATCATTCAAACGATAAGCGAATCCCAGCCGGGGCCGGAAATTGCCCTTGTCCGGAGTCGGAAGCACTTCTCCCGTCACGAGATTGATGGTGTCGGGATAAAGTGGACTGACTCGGCTCATTGCCTCCTGGGGAATTACGATGCTGTTACTAGCCGGATCCCAGCGGAGTTGCAGCCCATCCTCGTAGAAGGCGGCCGGGAAGTAATCCCACCGCAGTCCGTAATTGAGGGTCAGCCGATCCGTCATTTTGAAGGAATCCTGGATGTAAAGCCCGACTTCTTTGGCAATCCGGGTTCGTGGAATCAACGGATCAATTCGGCGGGAATAGTAAGGAAGTCCGAGCAGAAAATCAGCATAGGAGTAACCGGTGAACTGGCCGTTGAACTGGAAATGTCCGAACGTTCCCGTGGGAAGCTTCTCCGCGGTCACTCCGACCCGCTTAATGTCACCACCGAACTTCCACACGTGACGCCCCTTGGTCCAGCTCAGGCTTTCATGAAAATTAAATTGATGATCGTCCTGCGCTACACCTCCATGAACCGTTTCAAGGGTCGTGAAACCGGTAATGTTCATTTGCGGGAAACCCTGACCGGTTAAGCCCCTGGGGTTTACTCCTTGCAGTCCTAGCTGTTGAACAACTTCGGGACCCTGGAGAGGAGTCCGCCCGGCGACAGGCTCTCCATCTACCACGTGATCCCAGAGCCAGCCAAAACGAAATGTATTGACGACGTTCGGAGAAAAAACGTGTGTATCGGAGATGACTGTGCCGTAGTGTTTGCGAACCCTTGTGTAGTCAAACCCAGGCAATCCCCTCTTCAGGACATAGGGGGTATACCGATGGATCCACCGGCCGTAGATCGTGTTGCTTTCCGAGATCTTGTGATCGATTCGGACCATTGGATAATCGGCTCGGAAGAGGTCATCCGGAAAATCGTGTTGGAAAAAGAGGTTGTTGGCAATTTGCCCAGGAGATCCCTGATTGGGCAGAGGGATGTACAGCTCCTGGGTTCTCAGCGACATGGGATTAAGAAGATTCTCGGGGATCTGGTTGTTGGGAAATGGCTCACCAGTGAAAGGATTCGTGAGCTGGGTCGTCAGAGCCGAGAAATCGCCTTGCCTCATTGCGAGAGTCGGAACGGTTGCATTCTGAAATGAACCAGATGGTATATCCTGCCTGAAATAAGAGGCGTAGAAGAAGGTCTTGTCGCGAAAAATCGGACCCGACATTTCAGCCTGCCACTTGTTCTCGATCGTGACCGTCTTCTCTCGCTCAAAAAAGTTTCGAGCATTCAGAGCGGAATTGTGATGCTGCCACTGCACACGGCCATGAAACTCATTGGTTCCGCTCTTGGAGACCATGTTGAAATTCGCGACCCGTGCATGCTCGGCCGAAGCGTTTACAGAAGTGACCTTGAGCTCCGTAAAATTGAGCATGTTGTTGATGAGGTTGACCGTGCCATCCTCTGTAACACCGTCCATACCTTCAGAGACCTGGCTGCCAGACTGACCGTTAAAACGAAGCGACCAGCTTCCCTGCTGGGTATCGACTCCAGTCATGGTGGCGACCATCAGGGCCTGTGGGTAGTAAGTGCGCGTGGTTGGGGTAGCATCGAATTGCTGCTCATCGAATGAGTCGGAAATTTCGGCCGTATCGGTCGTAATAACAGCCGCTCCAGCTCTGACGGTCACCTGCTCGGTAACCTCACCGACCTCCAGCGTGACATTGACGCGCCGAATCTGACCGCTGTCGATGCGGACGTTTCCAATGACGGCAGTCTTAAACCCGGGCATTGTTGCCGTCACTTCGTAAACGCCGAGGCCGATGTCAGTTACCTCGTAGTTGCCGTTCTCATCCGTGATGAGCGTCCTTACGAGATTGGTGTCGACATTCCTGACCTGGACTTCCACGCCGGGAATGACGCCCCCGCTCGAATCTGTGATCGTGCCACGGAGTGACGACTCCGTGCCCTGCCCGAGCACAAGCGCAGGCAGAAGACCCAGAAGGAGCAACGTGAAGAAAAAGTTACGAACTCTACTGCTAGAGCCCGATAGAGATGTGGGCATAGTTACCTCCCCTGTCATAGATTTAATTTACAAAATAAACTTTGAAAAGTGAAAAAGCAATCCTTTTCGCTTCTGTGCTTCTCTGCTGTTCAAAAATTCCCCTTGACATTTAAATTGTCGTACACGTTAATACGCTTTCGATAGAAACGCAAGAGAAAAGCTAAGTGTTAGATCGATCGAAATACCCGTTTTCTTGGTTCTAATTGCCCTGTTCGAAATCTTTTATCCGGGGCGTCCTCTTTTTTCTTTGAGGAACGCGCAAGAGTGTATCACGATCAGAGGGAGGTTCTGACGTATGACACGTCAGTTACTCAACAAAATCGTCATTTTGCTACTGGTTCTCCTCACTGCCGCGGTGCTGACGGCCCCTGTACTGTCGGCTGACTTACAGGTTGGGGCCAGTGTTACCAAAATTACCCCACCTCGCGGTGTACCGATGGCTGGCTATTACCATATCCGGCTCAATGAAGGGACCCACGATCATCTCTATGCACGTTCGCTGGTCTTGAGCGACGGAAACACCCGGGCAGCCATTGTGTCCTGCGATCTGATCGGCATGCCCCGTGAAATCGCCACAAAAGCGCGGCAATTGATCCAGGAGAGAACCGGAATTCCGTCTGATCATGTCATGATCAGTGCAACCCACACCCACACCGGACCGGTGATGTCCCCGGACAGTCTCAGCCGGGCTTCTGGACGGGCTAAGGAGCTGGGGTTGAGTTATCTGGAAGAACTTCCTGGGATGATTGCTGACTCGGTCGCGACAGCTTCTCAGAAGGTGAAGCCCATGCGTACCTTCAGCGCAGTCGTCGAGGAGCCCTCGGTCAGCTTCAATAGACGCTTCTTGATGAAGGATGGCACCGTCGGTTGGAACCCGGGGAAGCTGAATCCGAATATTGTCCGTCCCGCCGGTCCGATCGATCCTGAGCTGGCGACTGTTTTCTTCCAGAGTGACAAGAAGACTCCTGATGCTGTCTTCACCAACTTCCCGATTCATCTCGACACTGTAGGAGGGCTCGAATACTCAGCCGACTTTCCCTACACCTTGATCCAAATCCTCGAACGAGTATGGGGCCAGGAAATGACCGCTCTCTTCACAATGGGAACTTCCGGGAACATCAACCACATCGATGTGAGCAGCGGCGCTCCCCAAAAAGGCCACGAGGAAGCGGCAAGAATCGGAGCCATTCTGGCCAGTAGAGTTCTGGAAGCGTTTGAAGCCAAACACCCGGTACTGGCAACTCCTGTCCAGGTCGGCCGGATCGTAGTCTCTCTGTCTCATGCCCCGGTGGACCCGTCCGAAGCCGATATTGCGAAACAGGTCGTTTCCCGGTATGGAGAGCCCGGAGCGGCGCCCTTTCTGGATTTCGTTCAGGCCTTCAAGCTGCTGGATGTACTCAACAGAAAAACCAACACGCGTGATGTTGAGGTCCAGGTCATCACCCTGGGCCGCGAAATCGCATGGGTAGGGTTGCCGGGTGAGATCTTTGTGGAGCTTGGACTTCAGATCAAGCAATACTCGCCGTTTCCCAATACCATTGTCACCACCCTTGCCAATGACAGCATTGGATATGTACCCGACCGCAAAGGCTACGCACAGGGCAACTACGAAGCAGTCAGCTCTCGAGTAGCCCCTGGCTCTGGCGAGCAACTGGTGGAAGCCGCCACGTCTCTTCTAATCAAGGCATACAAACCGCTGATCAAATATACGGGTCCAGACGATGACACGAGATGAGCCGATGAAGCGAATCACTTTTCTTATAGCTTTCTTCGTATTTATTGCTGCGGTCCCGACCAGTCTCAGTGCTCAGAGCCTGAAGGTCGGGACTTCCCGAGTCGTGATCACTCCTCCCGAAGGGCATCCTATGGGAGGTTCGTACCAGACGCGCCTCAATGAGGGTACGGTAGACGACCTTTATGCCAAGACACTTTTCCTGGAAAGTGGTGGAGAGCGAGTAGCTCTCGTGGCGCTGGATCTGGTGGCGATCAGTGATCAGGTGGTGAGTCAGGCTCGCAGCTTGATTGAAGATCGAGTTGGAATCTCCGGGGACCGGGTCATGATCAGTGCAACACACACCCATAGCGGGCCGGTCATAGCGGGCCGACATTCGCTCGACCCCTATATTGGAGGCGATCTCGAAATCGCTCAAAAATGGATCGCCGAGCTCCCAGGATTAATCGCCCAAAGCGTTGAAGAGGCTTCGAAGTCTCTGGTGGAAGCAACCATCTCGGCTGGCAGTGCCATTGAAGAGTCCTTCGTCTTCAACCGGCGTTTCCTGATGAAGAGTGGCAAAGTCGGTTGGAATCCTGGACGTGGTAATCCTGACGTTGTCCGGCCTGCCGGGCCTGTCGATCCGGAACTCGCCATTCTCTTCGTCCAGTCGAAAGAGGATTCAGTGCCGCTGGCCACCTATCTCAATTACCCGCTCCATGTGGCGGTTGCCGGTGGCCTGAAGTATTCTGCCGACTTTCCCGGGGTCGTTGCAGATCTTCTCTCCAAGGCCAAAGGGGAGCAAATGCTGACCCTTTTCACCGAGGGGACAGCCGGAAACATCAACCAGGTCGATGTAAAGAATCCGGACCAACTCACCGGTCTTGCAGCCTCCGCGAAAATAGGAGCGATTCTGGCTCAAAATGTCCTCAAGAGTTACCCGCACTTGGTACCGGTAGAACCGAAAGGACTCAGGGTCAGACGTGAAGTCTTGAATTTGGAACCCGCCCAATTCACCCAAGAAGAAGTAGAACAAGCCCGGCAGATTGCCGAGAATATGAAGTCGGAGACTCTGCCTCCCTTCTTGAAGAGAGTTCACGCATTCAAGATTTTAAATGTCTTAGCCAGAAATCGTCAGCCTCGGGCAGAAGTCCAGGTGGTGTCGCTGGGAGACCAACTAGCGTGGGTAGCCCTTCCGGGGGAGATCTTTGTCGAACTGGGGATGGCCATTAAGCAGGCTTCTCCTTTTCCCCACACCATCGTAGTCTCTTTGGCTAACGGCTGGCTGAGCTATGTTCCCGACCGGAAAGCTTTCGCTGAAGGAAACTACGAACCTCTCAGCTCCATCGGCGCTCCCGGGTCTGGAGAGCGGATGGTTGACGCAGCAACTCGACTGTTAATTGAAAATTTCAAGGACGCGACCAATATCCGGTCCACTCATAGCCTGGCTTCCAGATAGTCATCTCTTTGTACACGGCTCATCGGTCCGGATTGCCGTAAAGAACCAGGGTAGCCTCTGTTAAGTGGAATACCTCGCCAGGAGGAAAATTGATGAAAGCTCGATTCTTTGTTTTCCTGACCGCCTACCTTCTCACTTTGCTCCCAGTGCTGGCCGAGGAACAGCCACGGTTTGGCACAACAGTAGTCAAGGACGTGATGGTCCCGATGCGGGACGGAGTCAGACTGGCTACTGATCTATATCTACCTGCCGACGACCAAGGAGCACCAGTGCCCGGTCAATTTCCCGTCATACTAATGCGTAGCCCCTACGGCAAAGGAGATGTCAGCTCGATCGGCACTTATTACACGGCGTATGGATATGCAGTTGTGATTCAGGACACTCGAGGACGCTATAAGTCGGAAGGGGTCTGGCATATGTTAACGGATGACGGCCGGGACGGCTATGACACTGCGGCCTGGATCGGCGAGCAACCCTGGTCCAACAAGAAGATCGGCATGATTGGCACCTCTTATTTTGGAGGCACGCAACACGCCATGGCCATGGAGAATAGTCCCTATCTGGAGACAGTCATTCCGGTCGACGCCATGTCTAATCTTGGCTATGCCAGTATGCGCAACGGAGGAGCCTTTGAGCTTCGCTTCTGGAATTGGATCTTGCTGAACGCCGGCCGAGGATCGCGTGCTGCCAGAGATCCAAATACTCGAGCGGCACTGGCTCAGATGGCCGAGGATCGCTTTCATTATCTGGCTCACCTTCCGCTGAGAAAAGGCACCACTCCCCTGCGCCTGGCTCCCGAGTATGAAGAGTGGCTGGTAGAAGCCATGGGCCACGGAGTAAACGATTCTTACTGGGAGCAGAACAACATCATCGACTTCCCAGAACGTTACAAGGACATCCCCGTATATCTCGTGGGCGGCTGGTATGACTCGTGGGCAAGCAACACTACGGCAAATTTTCAGGTTCTGAGCAAGAGGCTGAAGAGTCCCGTCTACATGATCATGGGCCCATGGATTCATAATGCTCAGGGCAATTGGCATCATGGCCAGGTCAGCTTCGGCAGGGAGGCCGCTATCCCCGACCCGCTGGGCTGGAGGCGGGAGTGGTACGATCACTGGCTCAAAGGAACTGACAACAAAGTCGGTAAGGAAGCACCCTTCGCCACACCCGTTCGAATCTTCGTTATGGGTACCGGCGACGGCAGCAAAGATGCCGAGGGGCGCCTGAATCATGGTGGCTACTGGAGGGACGAACAAGAGTGGCCACTGGACCGAACCGCCTACACTCCTTACTATCTCCACGAAGATGGGAGCCTCTCCCCGACCAGACCCGGGGCGTCCAATGCGTCAACGACCTATCTGTTCGATCCCGACAACCCGGTCCCAACCATTGGCGGCAACATTTCAAGCGGAAATGATATTTTGCTGGCTGGAGCCTGGGATCAGAAGGGTGGCCCTCATATCTGGAACTGGCAGCATCCAATTCCCCTCTCAAGTCGAAGTGACGTCCTGGTCTTCCAGACGGAGCCTTTGCAAGCGGACGTCGAAGTGACGGGCGAGATATCGGTAAAGCTCTGGATATCCTCTTCGGCTCGCGATACTGACTTTACCGCAAAGCTCATCGACGTTTATCCGCCGAGTCGTGATTTTCCGGAAGGCTTTGACTTAATTATCGGCGATGGGATCATTCGAACTCGCTTCAGAGACTCCCTGAAGGAGGAACGCTTGATGACACCGGGCGAGATCTATCCGGTGGAAATAAAACTGTACCCGACGTCAAACATTTTCAAGAAGGGCCACCGGATCCGAGTGGATATATCGAGCAGTAATTTCCCGCGATTCGATGTTAATCCGAATACTGGAGAACCACTCAACCAGCACCGACGCAAGGTGAAAGCAGAGAATACGGTGTACCACGATTCCCAGCATCCATCCCATATTGTGTTGCCGATCATTCCGGCTCAGTAGGATCTGGGGACTGGTCCTCTCAACTCCTCAACCAGCATGTCACTCCTCTGCTGATCGAAGGCCGGTTCTCTGGTTCCAGAGAATCAGCAGAGGGGGGCCCTCTCCATAATCAGAGCCCAGCCGCCTCTCGTCAGAAGCAGAAATTCCGGTGACGGCAAGACCGTTTCCCAGTACCAGATCTTCCCTTCCGTCGCCGTTGAGATCGCCGGCGTCAATTGAGAGCCATCTGCCTCCTCCAGTTGCCGGGTGGGAGTAGGGCACAAACCGAATTCCTTCTTCGTTCCTCAACAGCGTAAAGGTTTCCGGTCGCTCTGCTGACCAGTCGGGATAATAGGCAACCACGCCAATGTCGGGATACCCATCACCATCGAAGTCGGTCAGTACTCCCCGCATTGCCCCATGCATGGGATAGAAGAAGGATTCCTCAAACTCGAATCCTCCTCGGTTTAGATAGGCCCGGACTCCATGGTAGCCACGTAAAGGCGGCTCCGGCATTTCCATGTTGTTTCCATTAATCGTCACCAGGTCCGGGAGACCGTCGCCGTTCAGATCACCCACTAGCAAGTCGTTGTAGCCAAAGCCGGCGAACTTCTCGAGCAGCACCCGCTGTCTGAAGTCACCATCTTTTCCATCAAAGAGTAAGAGCTGATTGCGACCCTGTGCCATCAGAACCAGGATCTCCTCGCGCCCGTCACCATCGAGATCAACTACCGCTCCCTTGACCGCTCCAGCGCGTTCCACCAGAATCCTTTCCCGGTAGTGATCTTCACGGGTTTCTAGCCAGGCAACGCGACCTCGATCATAATCGCCAAACGCCGCCACAAGAAAATCCGGAACACCGTCTCCATTGAGATCGCTTCTGACTGTGTGAGCGATGCGGAAGTAACCCCCCAGGACACGCCGGAGCTGATAGCCATCCGGCGGCTTTTTTTCATAATGAAAAATCTCTCCCCGTCCGCGATCTCTTTCCAGGTCTCCGATCAGTGTCAGATAAAAATCGTCGCGCTCAAATTCCAGGTGGATCGGCTCGCTGGTGACTCGATGGGCCTCAAGCAAGGCTCCTGCTTCGGAATAGACAAGTAATCGCTTGCCGGCTGCGTCTCCGACGAAGAGGCGCCGATTATTCGAATCAATCCGAACCATTGGGATGAAGGATACTAGCTCATCAGAACGCCATGCTTCCGCTCTGAAGCTTGACTGCAGAGAGCGAGGGTTTGGCTTTTGCGGTTGGGGAATTTGGGCCGGTGCATTCCGGACGAAATAATGACGGATTCTGTGCAGCGTCTCGGGTTTAAGCAGCGGTTCTGGGGGTATTTGATCAGCCTTGACCAGGGGAGCGAGAGGACCCTCGCGATTTTCAATCCCCAGGAAGTTTCCCATCCAATCCAGTACAAAGTCCCAGCTCGACTGTGGTAGATGTTCTGGGAGAGGTGTTGCGTGGCAGGCGCTGCAATATCGTTCAGCGAGTGCCCGGTCAGTTTCCGGCGACGCCTGCAAGCTGGTTTGCAAGACAAGCAGGGGAAACATCAAGAGGATATTTCCGGCACGGCTGACATGGCTCCAAAAATGTACGAAAATCATTTCAAAGTCCGCGGATACTTTTCGGGGGAAGTCAGCTGATCATCATCACCCAATCAGCAATCATCAACTAAGGATAGATCAATTGAAGAAGCACTTCCCCTTCGGAAACTGGGCCTGGCTTTACCCCATCACGTTCCTCATCCATATTCTCGAAGAATATTTCGGCGGTTTCTACACGTGGGCTTCCCGAAATCAAGGGATTCAGTTTACTGAAGGCGCCTTCTTGTCGTTAATTTCCCTGGCCTTTGTGCTGGTCGCTGTTGCTGCTTTTCTGATCTCACGCTCGACAGAGATGGACTGGCTTCTGGTTTGTCTTGCTTTGGTGATTATCCTGAACGCTTTCTCCCACAGTTTCGATAGCCTGACTAGTCTGAGCTATTCGCCGGGTGTCCTGTCCGGGCTGATCCTGTGGCTGCCTCTGGGTCTTCTGACGCTCTGGAAGGGCTTTCCGAGGGTATCGGAGCGTTCTCGCTGGAGTGGGGTCGCGGTCGGTGTTCTTATCTATCTAGTCGTATATAAGATGCCGGGCTGGGTGGGCTGAGAGCGGGAAAGTGGCCCTGGGATGGTCAGAGATCACAGAGGTTCTTTTCCGGACTGGTCGAGGTAAATGCAGTCTGTGCCGTAAGACCAGGCTCCTGGGGTCGATATCCAGGATCGGGTGTCCGGATCCGCCAGCGAGTAATAATCCATTTGCGAATTGTCTGCGATGCAAGCAATAGAAACCTGTATCCTTTTCTCACTCGTTTCACCCAGTGAGGCCCCACGCGTGCTCTTTCTTCGTCATCCGTCCAGATGATACTCAACCGCCGCTTCCTTTCGCTTTCGACCCGGACATCTCGCTGCTTCAGATATTGGTTGTCAGTAAGTACCATACAGATGCAAAAGCAGCGTGTGATCCTGATTACCCGTTTTCTACCGGCCAGACGCGTTGACCTGGTATTTGCAATGACTACCGCATTACCCCGTCTCTGTACGAGAACAGGAAAACCACAGCAACGCTCTACTTTTACGCAGCGGAGTTAGATGGGGTAAAGTTGGAACAAGAACGTTACTGAAAAGCGACAAGAACATTTCGGAGCGTTTGAGCGAAGATGAGCAAAGACACCTTACCGATTCCGGAACACTTCAAATCTGAGAGCGTAGGATCAGTTTGGAAAGTTGACTACCAACAGATTGCCGCCGGTGCCTCAGAATGGAGAACGAAGCACCAGATATTTCCTGCGGCCGAGGACTCTACTAGGGTCGGTTTGCTCTTGATCGACGTTCAGAACACGTTCTGCATACCGGGATTTGAACTCTTCGTCCGGGGCGCGGGGGGAGAAGATTCTGTCGAGGATAATAGAAGACTTTGCCGATTTATCTATCACAACTTGCACCGGATCACCCGGATCTATGCCAGTCTCGATACCCACCAGGCAATTCAGATATTCCACTCCATTTTCCTGGTGGATCGAGATGGGAAACATCCCGATCCGCTTACCGTCATCACACCCGGGGACCTCGGCTCACGCTGGAAGATTAACCCGGCAGTGGCCCGAGAGATAGGACTCAGCATTGAGGCCGCAGAAACCTATCTGCAGCAATATGCGAATTCGCTGCAACGGAAAGAGCGCCTCGACTGGACTATCTGGCCCTACCACGCAATGCTGGGAGGGATCGGCCACTCCATGGTGGCGGCAGTACATGAAGCTGTCTTCTTTCACAGCATCTGCCGGCAGACAAATCCTCGATATATTCAAAAAGGAGATAACCCTCTCAGTGAACACTACTCTTTGATCGGACCGGAAGTACTCGAGGGACCTCAACGAAACACTATTGCAGCCAAGGATTCTTCGTTGATCGAAGAATGGCTGGAGTTTGATCTTTTTCTTGTGGCCGGCCAGGCCCAGAGTCACTGTGTGGCCTGGACGATTCAGGACCTGCTCTCGCGCCCGGAAGTCGAGAAGAGTGGCTTCGCTGAAAGGGTTTATTTACTGGAAGACTGTACATCCCCAGTTGTCGTCCCGGATGTGGTGGACTATACCGAAGTCGCAGAATCCGCTTTCAAGAGCTTCTCTGAAAGGGGTGCACACCTCATCCAATCAACATCTTCTATAACAGATCTTCTCGGATGAGGAAGACGCAAAGGACGGGTCAGCAGGGGCGGCCGCTTTGCTCACGCACCATTTCATCCCCTGTGTTGGCGGCCATCCCCGCGCGACAATTCTCTTATCGGCACGCCCCATTTGAACATTTAGGAAATTTTGGAGGCCTCCTCAAGAATTTCCAGTGGGACTGGGGAGTACTTCCACGGGGCGCCAAAATATGATCTCATTGATGTCTTTACAAAGCCAGGCGCACTCCTGGAAAGATCCGATTGGGGAGAAGTCGTTTTCATTATGCTGCCTCAAGCTCTTTTTGCGCTGGTCGTTGCTGTTGCGTCTATTCTGGTTCTGGCGCTTACGAGTCTGCCGGCAGATCTGGTGTTGCTAAGTGCACTCGCTCTCTTTCTTCTAACCGGATTAACCGGACCGGTCGAGGCCCTCTCAGGATTCTCAAACGAAGGAACGATTACCATAGCGGCTTTATTCGTACTTGCGGCCGGGTTGAAAGAGACTGGCGCCTTGAGCCTGATCACAACCCGCCTTTTTGGCAGGCCTCAATCCGTTGTTAGGACACAGGCCCGACTGATCATTCCGGTCACCGCGCTGAGCGCATTTCTTAACAACACTCCGATTGTTGCCACTTTCATGCCGGCAGTTATCGATTGGGCCAGAAAACAAAGGATATCGGTTTCAAAGCTGCTGATGCCTTTGAGCTTTGCGGCCATTCTCGGAGGAACCGCCACGCTCATTGGTACCAGCACCAACCTCGTCGTTCATGGATTGATTCGTTCAGAAACCGACTTGCCCGGATTCGGCTTCTTCGAGCTGGCCTGGGTTGGAATTCCCTGCGCGATTGTGGGTACAATTTACGTG
>DATGOF010000032.1:0-4735 GCA_035306285.1 Acidobacteriota bacterium
ACAGGGGCCTTCCCAGCTCTTCCCCTTGTCCATGGAATAGTAATAGCGGGATTCACCATCGTGAATGCTTGTCATTCGTGCGGTCAAGACAAAGCCTGGAGCGGAAAAGTCGATCCCTCCCGGGCAATCCCTCACGGGGCGTCCACCCTCTTCAGCCGGTACCCCCGCAATGGCGACTCCGGCGGGTGGTTTCAGCCCGGAAGGATGCTCGATTGTCCAGGTTTGTCCCCCGTCCAGACTCCGCGCGAGGACGTGGCTGGCGGGTCTATCATAGTCGATAGCATGGCTCCCACTGTCCGTTCGTTCGAAGTATCCCACTTCGAATCCGACCAGTATTTCATTCCCCCAGGACCAGATGCCATGATTGGCAGGCCATCCCGCAAAGCGACCTGCTTCTCTGTACACGATGACTTCGTCCATCACACGAGACGCGTCCTTCGCCCTGGTTCCTTCAAGTGGGAGTAGCAGCATCAGGATAAATCCCAAAGCAAGGGTCAGAGCTGGTTTCCCCATCCACGATCCTCCATTTACTCGCCAACCGTGCAGTTAACAATTTTCCTGTTTGCGGAAATTCGGCTGAAGTTTCAGCTATTCAATTACTGGATGCTGAGGAAAAAGTAACACAGCAGGTTCGAAATTCAAACGAAGGCCAGTAAACTGGTAAGCCTCAGAGGCGGGTGTGCTGATCCGCTGAACCAGATAATTTCAGGATAAAGAGCAAGGCAATATGGAATCTCTGAACGGTCTTTTCAGCGCTTTACTCACACCAGTCCGCCCTGATGGGGAAATTGACTTCGAGCAGCTGTCCCGATTGATCGACTTTGTACTCAGTTCGGGAGTCGATGGGATCTGCATCGGAGGAGCTACCTCCGAATACCCTCACTTCGACATCGCCCAACGAAGGGAGCTGGTTTCCTTTGCTGCCGAACAGCTTCGTGGACGAGGAAGGCTCATCGTCGCAATTGGATCTTCGTCATATTTCCAATCTCTCAAGCTGGGACGCCAGGCGGCTGACGTTGGTAGCGACGCTCTCATGTTGCCGATGCCTCATTTTTTCCACTACGACCAGGCTGATCTGATGTGGTTTTGTCGGCGAATTGCCCGAGAACTGGCGTTTCCTGTGCTCATATACCATCTACCGCAATTCACACAGCAGCTATCTCTGGAAGCGATAATCGAACTCATAAATTCAGAGGAATTCATTGTCGGGATTAAGGATAGCAGTGGAGATCCGGTATGCCAGAGACTCCTTTCCAGTACTCGGTCAAAAACATCTTTTCGTCTCTTTGTCGGAAATGACTCGCTTGTGGTGGATGGTCTGAGGGCAGGATGGGATGGAGTCATATCCGGGATTTCAAGCTGCTGCCCGGAGCTTCTTGTATCTCTTTACGCCTCCATTCGACGTGGCGACCTGGAAGCAGCCGAAGCGTACCATCGGTCTCTTCAGGAGTTAATCCAACGTGTGAGCCAGCTCCCTTTTCCCTGGGGCCTGAAATCGATCCTTGAAGCGCGAGGTATTCAGGCCGGTTCGCGAAGCTTGCCTCAGTCTGAACAACGCCGGCGACAGGATCGCGACTTGAAGGAGTGGTTTTCGACATGGCTTGCACGCCAGAATTTCAATATCTTGTCCTGAAACCTGTCATGAACTGCTACTCAAGCATCCTTGAAGCCCGGCGTTTCTGTTTCGGTACGCTTTTGCGAACTCTGAATAGTTTATCGGAGAACTTTCCGCCATCGATAAAAACATCATCAGAAGGAACGGTCAAATGACGACAAACCGCCGCACCTTTCTGAAATCCGCTGCAGGACTGGGAGCCGGCGCTCTGGCTTTACACCGTGCTGAAGGAATACCGGTTGAGAGCGTCTTTCAGGGCACATCCTCTGACGAGTCGGTTCTGCGCCTTGAATCGTTTCGTGAACCGGTCCTAATCGATTCCATTGAGCTGCTCAAGAGCGACCGCGAGTTCTTTGTCCGGGTTCGATCACGGGATGGGGCACAGGGCATTGCCCTAACCAATTCACGCGCCCGCTATCTTTACCCGATCCTTTACGAACTCGTGATTCCCTATTTCCTGCGCAAGGATGCCAGAGACATCGAGGACCATCTTTTCGGGGTATACCGCCACAACAGCAACTATAAGCTCCAAGGTCTGGCTTTCTGGTGTCCGGTGGCATGGGTCGAATTTGCAATCCTAGACATGTTGGGGCGAATTGCCGGCAAAGCAATTGGAGAGCTCTTTGGCCCCGTTCTCCGCACAGAGGTTGACTTCTATGTTGCCAGTGGTCGCCGAGATACGACTGCCGAAGAAGAAATCGAGTATCTTCAGCGATTAGTTGATGAAACAGGTGCTAGAGCGGTCAAGTTTAGAGTTGGTGGTCGCATGAGCCGAAATGCCGACGCCCTACCAGGTCGTACTGAGAATCTGATTCCACTGGCACGTCGGCACCTGGGAGACGAGATCGATATCCATGCAGATGCGAACAGTTCTTATGATCCCGAACATGCCGTTCGCATCGGTCGTCTCCTCGAAGAGATCGACGCCGTTTACTTCGAAGAGCCCTGCCCTTTTGATCATCTGGAGGAAACCAAACAGGTCGCGGATACGCTTTCGATCCCGGTGGCCGGTGGAGAACAGGAATACAGCGCATGGAGGTTCAACTGGATGATCCGTAACCGGGGAGTCGACATTGTTCAACCCGACCTGCAGTATTATGGCGGCCTTATTCGGTCAGCTCGAGTTGCCCGGCTGGCCAATGCAGCGAAGATGCCGGTCACGGCCCACATTTCCGGAGGCTTCGGTTTTGTTTACATGCTCCACTTCGCTTCATTCGTGGAAGATGTAGGCGCCTATCAAGAGTACAAACGAGAGATCGAACGATACGCAGACTGGTTCGATCCTGCTCTGAAAATCGAGAAGGGACAATTGTCTGTCCCCTCCGGACCGGGGGTTGGTATCAAAGATCCAGGGCTGGTGCTGGCAGACGCCAAGCCCTTTCGCGGGTAAGCTCTGTCAGGTCCCCAAGACGGAGCGATGCGGGGGGTCGTTGAATGATCAGCTCCGCTAGCACTCACCGTCTGTCTGGATGTTCCACAACATCTGTTCTGTTCCGCTGGGACTCTCTCTGCTTCCTTGCGTCTTTTTTGCTGAACGACCTGCTATCCGGTAAAATCCACGAGCGTGAAGATTCATGTTATTTCAATCTGGCCCTTCAACGAGGAACAGAAAAGTCGTGTCAGAAGATTGGGCGATCTCGTTTATTACGACGCTGTTCTTGCCGATCCCGATATCGTGGAGAAGTGTCGAGGAGCGGAAATCCTCATCATCACCCCCCGTGTTGATCGGGATATCGTCAGTCATCTCGACCGGTGCCGGCTGATTTCTGTTCAAGCAACCGGTACCGACGCATTCGACCTGGAGGAAGCCACGCAAAGAGGAATCGTCGTCTCAAACGTCCCCGATTTTGGTCTTTATGTGGTGGCGGAACACGCCATGGCACTTCTTCTCGCTGCCTGCAGAAAATTAAAACTGGGTCAAAAGATACTTCAGGGTGGAAGCTGGCATACCGGTGTGGCCTACCGGGGACTGCAGCTCAGAGGGAAGACCCTGGGGATCTTCGGCTTTGGCAGGATCGGCCAGGAGGTAGCGGCGATGGCTCAGGGATTTCAAATGCAGGTCATTGCCACTACTCGAAATCCGGACTCGGAACGAGAGGCTCGTCACGGTATCCAGTTCGTCGATTTCCCTTCCCTCCTGGAGAGGTCGGATTATCTGGTGCTTGCTGCTCCGCTCTCCCAGGAGACGGCAGGACGCTTTGGAGCCGCTGAGTTTCGACAGATGAAGCGGTCCGCCGTACTGGTTAACGTGGCCCGCGGAGGACTGGTGGATACGGATGCCCTGGTCGAGGCGCTCCATACGGGCAAGATCGCCGGTGCCGGGATTGACGTCTTTGAACCGGAGCCCCCTGATCCGGAAAGCCCTCTGCTTCACCTGGACTCGGTCATTGCGACGCCGCACGTAGGTGCAGCCTCCGAAGAAACCGTCCAGGCTCTCCTGGAAGGAGCATTAGAGAACGTAGAAGCGTATCTAAGCGGCCGTCCCCAGAATGTCGTCAACCCGGCGGTCCTGGGGAAACTCAGCAACTCGAAGATCTCCTCCTGACACGCAAAGCGTCAGGAGGACCAGACCGATGCCTTCTTGGCCCATATTGAATCCGGATAGGCCGCACTTAGAGCCGCCGCTGTGTCACTCAGGGCCGAACCGTCATCGGTAGCCTTATACTTTGAGACACCGGCCCAGTAGAGTGCCTCGGGTGCTGCATCCGTTTTCGGAAGCTCTTCGGCAATTGCTCTGAATCTTTCCTCAGCCGCTTTAAACTGCTTGTAGCTGAAGTCGATCTTGGCCAACCCCAAACGAAGCTGAGCCAGGAAATCTTCCACTGGCAGGAAACCCTCGAAGCGGTGCCGCTCCTTCCCTTTCGAATCGAGTAGAACGGCGGTGGGTGTCCACTGGGTGTCAAAGCGGTGAAATGATTTAGGCTGCTCCTTGATGTGAATCTTTACCGGAATGAAGCGCTCGTTGACGAAACGAGCTACCCGCTCATCTGGATAAACTTCGGCTTCCAGCCGAGCACATCCTCCTCAAGCAGGGGCGGCGCTGAAATCAAGGAATACCGGGCGACCTTCCATTTCGGCATCGTTTAGAGCCGCGTCAACCTCTTTTGTCCAATTGATCTG
>DATGOF010000033.1:0-8047 GCA_035306285.1 Acidobacteriota bacterium
CCTCCGCTCAAGGCGATCTCCTCCGGGACTCGGAAGTTCTCGCTCTGTTTCATTTCAGAGATCGGTACCAGGTCGAAAGAGAAGATGAAATAGGCTTTAGGCTTAAAGCCGGAAGCCACGCGCAAGGCGTCTTCACTGAAAGCGATTCCGCCGCGCAGCATATCTTCCTTAAAGATTGCTTCGGGGGGAAGGTCAGGAAATTCGGCCTTCAGCTTTTCAACCTGTTCGCGGCGTACACCCATGACCAGCCTAGCTTAGCAAAAAAGAGAAAGGGCCGACCACTTGGCCGGCCGGCCCTCTTCCCCACAGCTCCCCTGTCAGTTTAGAACGCCAGGCGTAAACCAAAACGCAGGACCCGTTCGGGAGCATTGTCATTGGTCGCTGTTATGAACATGAAGGAACTTGAACTGGCGTTGCTGTTGGGATTGCTGAAATGTGGCGTGTTGGTCACATTGAACAGTTCGGCTCGAAACTCGACCCCGACATCCTCGGTCACCGGAAAGTTCCGAAAGATCGACAGGTCAAGATTGACCCAGGTCGGACCCCGGAGGATATTTCGGCCACTGTTTCCGTAACAATCGAGATAAGTACAGCTCTGGCCAGGGACACGGCTCACAGGCTGGAAGGCGTCCGGGTCATAGTAGGGATCCCCTCGCCCGATTCCACCGAGCTTAACCACTTCACTCTTCACCTGGTCAGCTGTCTGGTCATTGCCCGGTGCATTTAGTGGACTGCTCGACCCCACGGTAAACGGAGTGTTCTCGTTTACCGAGAAGATCCCGTTGATCTGCCAGTTTCGGACAATGGAATCAAAGATACTATCGCCCCGGCCAAATGGGAGTTCGTAAACCGTGGCCAACTGGAACATGTGAGGCCGGTTGTAGCCGGCCTCCGCCCGGTTTCGATGAATCAAAGCCGGATCATTCCACGCGGGTGATGGAGTACCGTCGTCATCCACCATGTTGATCGCCTTCCCATAGGTGTAGGCACCTCTCATGAAGAGACCATCCGTAAATCGGCGATTCAAGCTCACCTGGAGAGCATGGTAATTGGAACTCAACCAACCATCCCAGTACAGGATGCTGACCTCACTGAGTGGATAGAATTGGCGGCCAGTCGTACCTCCGCCCGGTGCAGAATAGTTGACTTCCTGACGTGCCATCTGGTGCACGGTTTGAGTACCGACGTAACCCAAAGAGACGACAAAATTGGCAGGTAGCCTTCTCTCATACATAAGGTTCCAGGACTGGATGTAGCCTCGTGTCAGTCGATCACGTGGCATCGTCCGCATTGACACGAAAGGTGGAAGGGGAATTCGGGCTCCGGGACTGGTTTCGGGCCCGACAAACTCCGGTATTCCTTCATCCAAGACTCGGAAAGCTTCAAAGGGGTTGTCGGCCTGAAATTCACCCACTACGGTCAGTGGGAATGAACCACGTAGCGGACGGATGAATGGAAGAGGATTATAGGTAATTCCGTAGCCGCTGCGCAGGACATCATTGTCGGTTAGGCGGTAGGCGAAGCCCAGTCTGGGAGCGAAGAGCCGCTTGCTTACTTCGGTGTCGTTGGCCAGAACCACCTCGAAGGTATCGAAATCGAGGTATTCCATTTCCCGATCATCGCGACTGACCAATGGGTAATACTCATAACGAAGTCCGAGACTGAGGGTCAATTTTGGATTGACCTGCCAGCGATCCCTCAAATAGACAGCGTGCTGCCATTCGTTTCCAGTCATCAGCTCCCATTGGAGGCTCTTTCCTACCGAAGAAGGCACGCCCAGCAGGAAGGCCGCCCAGGCGTTCTGATCGGAGACAAAGTCAGCCCCGGGTATCGAAGTCCGTTCTCGGTTGAAATCGAAAAGCCCTCTAGGGCCGGGACCGATCTCCGGCTGCCAGTGGTTGAGCATATGCTTGACCAGATCGTAACCCCAACGGAATTCGTGGTTGCCGCGGGTCCAGCTCATATTCTGAGAGAACGTCACACTGTTCTCGTCCCTAAATAATGGGTTCCACCCGTCCACTTGACCGAGGCTGGAGAAGCCCGAGATAACAAACTCAGGAACGCCGCCGCAGCGATTCAGACCGTCCACCACGCAGGCTCTCGACTGGGATTCTGTTGTGTTTGTACCGGGAATGCCAAGAACGTCAATCCCAAAATTGCCCAGGTCGAGATCTGCCGTGATCACCTCCTGGTCCATGTCGGTGAAGCCGAAGTTCGCATCCATCAAGAGAGTCGGAGAGAGAGTCCAATTGTGCCCAATGCCATAGACTTTTACGTCGGTCACTCCGACGCCGTCTCCTCCACCCCCGATGGCACCACCGCCTCCCTCAGGGCCAAAGATCGGATCTTTGGCGACCTCGGCGTCCATCCAGCTGAACTTACCCCACAGTTGGTGGCTGTCCGTTCTCAGCCAATCTATCTTCACGTCATAGTTGTAGCGGTCCATCGCCTCTGTTCCGGATCGTTCAAAGTTCTGAAGGACACCGTCCAGGTTGGGAAGCGGAAGGAACCCCTGCATTCTCAGAGCGGCGGGTGACAAGCGGTTCTCCGGAATCACGTTATTGGGAAAAGGAGTTCTGCCACTGCCATCAGGATTTCCAGTCAGTGGATCGTAGATGATGGTGGCCGGATTCCCGTCCGGATTACCCGGCAAGAAGGCACTAAAGTCGCCCATTCGCTGATCGGCGGTAGGAAGCGTCCTGGTGTCGGTCCGGGCAAGACGTTGAAACACACCCTCCCAACCACCAAAGAAAAAGAGTTTGTCCCGGAGGATTGGTCCTCCTACCGTAAAGCCGGTAATCGAACGCTTACCCTCCGGCTTATCGGCACGGCCGTCTCCGTCAACGTCCAGAAAGTTGAAGAAGTCGCGCGCGTTGAGATTGTCATTCTCGTGGAAAAAGAAGGCGGAACCGTTAAATTCATTGGTGCCCGATTTGGTGATGACGGTGATCGCAGCACCCCCGGCAAACCCTTGCTCGGCATCAAAAGAATTGGTCGATACGCTGGCCACCTCGATGGTTTCCGAAGGGGGAACATAGGCCGCGTGGTGGGGTAGCCAGATGTTGACGCTCTGAGCACCGTCGATTCGAGTGTTGTTATTGTTGCGAGCGGTCCCGTTGATATTGGTGCTGAGCGATCGACCAGGGGTGTCTGTGATGGCATTCTGGAACCGTGCGGGTGTAGCACCGGGAACCAGGTTCAAAAGGCTCTGATAGTTGCGAAAAGCACCCAGAGGGAGATCGGTGATCTCCTTGCTCTCCACTTGCACATGAATGTCAGCAGTATCCGTTTGTAACAGAGTGGAGGCAGCCGTCACAGTCACTTGCTCCGAGATCTCGCCCACCTCTAATTGGGCGTCTTCCCGCGTGACATTGTTCACCGTGACGACAACATCACTTTTCACAAATTCTTTGAAGCCAGGCAATCCGATCCGGAGCGTGTACGTCCCGCGGGGCACATTTTGAAGCGAATAAGTGCCCGTTTCATTACTCACGGCCGTCTGGGTGTAGTTGTTGGCGTTGTTGACGGCGGTGACTTCTGCCCCCGGAATTCCCGCTCCTGAAGAGTCGGTCACCCTCCCGGTAATGGAGCCGTACAACTGTTGTCCGTTTAGCTCACTGTGAGAAAAGGAAATCAACAAACAGCAAGTGAAGACGTACGAGACAACTTTCTTCAACACAGGGACTTGGAGGCAAGTGAGTCGCAATGCTTCCCTCTGGGCTGACATCTAACCCTCCTTTCAAGGGAACTTGACCCAACACCCAGAAGGCGCAGGCGCACCTCTCCACTGTTTGCGCGTACGGCTGCCTAGAATTTGGCGGCAGCAGGGACATGAATTAAAAAATGGATGTGCCGAAGCGGAAAGACCTCGCGCACCGATTCGTCCCCTCCCTGGGTTATTGACAGAATGTCAGATTCTGGGGTTCCCTTTGTTTGCTTCTTTTGGAAGCACAATTTATTCCGATCTGAAAAGTGGGCTTTAAAAATCGGTAGAGGGTCACGCCTAAGTTATTGACGCAACAGTCTTTATGCCGTCCATCAACAGAATGGACGCAACCGTGAGTAGCCACTCAATTATTCAAATGTTTGAATTTCTTAATCCGTGTATCCAAAAATTTGAATTCATGAATCGGCCGTCGTTCTGCTTTGGACGGGCTCAGGACATTTCTTTCTGGAGCTTCTGGAGAATTTGGCGGGCAACCTCTCGCAAGGTCTCCTGAACACCTTTGTTCTGAACAGCCACCGCATCAAAGACTGCTTCGTCGCGGAGTCGGAGTTCCTGTATCAGGTAGTCCCGATCAGAAGCTTCCTCCAGGTCTCGCTTGTTCAATTGGAGGGCATACGGTAGATCCATGATATCTTGATTGTAGGCCCGTAGATTGGCCTTGAGGTCTTTTAAGGCTTCGTAGTTGGCATCCATTCGATCCGGATCCGAATCCGCTACAAAAACTACGCCGTCGGCTCCTTTGAGAATCAAGCGGCGGCTGGCTTCGTAGAAAACTTGACCAGGGACTGTGTAAAGATGGAAGCGAGTCTTGAAGCCGGCAATCTGTCCCAGATCAAGAGGCAAGAAGTCAAAGAACAAGGTACGATCCATCTCAGTATTCAGTGTCACCATCTTTCCCCTGAGGGAAGGATTCACGGACCTGTAGATTTGAGTGATATTAGTCGTTTTTCCGGACAGCCCGGGCCCGTAGTAGACAACTTTGCAGTTTATTTCTCGACTGGCGTAGTTGATGAACGACACGATACCTCCATCAGCTTCGCTGATTGCTTTTTTCCATCATATCCTCGAGAATCATGATGGCCTGCTTCAGGCTTCTCCAATCGATTGGAGGCCCTCCATCGTTCTCAAGAATGAAGAGCAGAAGAGCAGTTTCCCCGGCGGGATTGATCAAGATGCTGAACTTTTCTCCCTTGTGGTATATCCTTTCAAACTCTCTTTCGCGAATGAGCTTAGCTAATCCGAAAGTTGCCGCCAGGTTGCTAGCCGCCAGCGATGAAAGAGCCTGCCGATCTAACCAGTCGGCTTCGCCATGGAAGGCGATCTCCTGGCCACTTCTGCTAATCAAGCACACTGCCTGGGCTTTTGCTCTATGCTGAAGCGAAGAAAGGATAAACAGAATTTTCTCGTACTCCTCCGGCTGCAGCTTTAATGTCCGAAATTCCATACTTTCTTCAACTCCACCAGGGTGCCGCTGATGGCCGCCAGCCAATTCTTGACTGACGTCATTCCAGATTTATAATGTTAACGTCCTATAGTTAATGTCTTTCGGGCCATCTTAATCTGTAAGCAAGATCACCTTTGATGGTGTTTTAGGAGTTTTATGGCTGCCGATAAAAGAAAGAGTAAATCGTCTGAAGCGGAGGTTCATGAGCTTTACGGAAAGGCTCTGACGGCTCTCCACAGCAAGCAATTCAAAGATGCTCAGAAACTCTTCGAAAAGATCGAGAAGGATTTTCCCAATGAAATCGAAGTGATTGAACGAGCTCGTTGCTTTATTCGATTGTGCGAGCGCGCACAGAACTCCATCGCTAATCCGAATACGGACTCAGCCGAAGAAGCATTCGACCTGGGAGTCTTCCACCACAATAACCATGGTCACAAGGAGGCGCAGTCTCTTTTTCAGAGAGCGCTCGAACTCGCTGACGACGATCGCACCGACCATATCCACTATGCTCTTGCTGCGAGCTTCGTTCAGGAAGGCGATCACAAGAAAGCGATTGAACAACTCAAGAAGGCGATCAAGTTGAACGCTGACAATCGCTTCTTCGCCGCCAACGATCCCGATTTTCGTCCTCTCGCTGAGGACAGTTCCTTTCGCGAACTCGTCGAAGTCGACGACCAGGACCGCGGATGAACTCGTCCAGTAAACTCAAGGTGGTTTGCCTGGGAGGGGGAAACGGCCTTTCTACCCTTCTCTCGGGATTGAAACACCTTTCGATTCATTCACCGTTTCGCGTTCAGGGGCGGAAACTCACGTTAAATCACATCACCGGAATCGTTACGGTTTCAGATGACGGCGGGTCTTCAGGACGAATCCGGCGGCAGTATAAGACGCCCGCCCCCGGAGACATCAGAAATTGCCTGCTGGCTCTGGCTAGCAACCAAACTTTGATGTCGCAGCTTTTCTCTTACCGATTTTCCGGAGGTGGCGAATTATCGGATCACAGCCTCGGCAACCTGCTTCTGACTGCGCTCGCCGATATCACTGGAGATTTTCACCAGGCGATTCAACTCTCCAGTCATATCCTTGCGGTTGAAGGACAGATCTTGCCCTCGACAACCGAGAATGTGACTTTGCAGGCCCGAATGACGGATGGTTCAATCGTGACTGGCGAGACTCGCATCCGGGAATCGAAGAAGACCATCCAGGAGATTTCACTGGATCCTCCGGACTGCAAACCATTACCGGAGGCATTGGAGGCCCTCAGGCTCGCAGACTTAATCGTCGTGGGCCCGGGTTCCCTTTATACAAGTCTTCTGCCCAACCTACTAGTCCAAGAGCTCCAGAACGCATTGGTGGAGTCCTCTGCCGTTCGGATCTACGTGGGAAACCTGATGACGGAGGCCGGCGAAACGGATCACTTCAGTGCTTCCCAGCACTTGGAGGCGCTGATGTCGCATTGTGGGGGAAAAAGACTCTTTCATGCTGCTCTTTTCAACAGTCAGCTGATTCCCGAAGACATGATCGAAAGATATCGCAACGAAGGAGCGGAACCGGTTGCCGTCGATGAGTCCGCGATTCGAGAGCTTGACATCACCCCTTACCTCTATCCTCTCCTCAGTCTTCAGACCAAGGCTCGCCACGACCCTGTAAGATTGGCTGAAGCAATCGTCGAGATCTTCAAGATGGAGAAGAATCATGTCGCGACCGGGTAAGCGTTACGCACTCATACTGGCAGCCGGGAAAGGCACACGGTTCAATTCCGAAAAGCCTAAGGTGCTGCACGAGTTGTGTGGTCGACCAATGATTCTTTACCTTCTGGATAGGCTTCCGGAGTTGAACGTCGATCGCACTTTTATCATTACTGGGCATGGTGCTTCCCAGGTCAGGGAAGCCCTCGCCGACTATCCCGTCGAGTTCATCCACCAAGAACCTCAACTCGGTACAGGCCATGCTGTGATGACAGCTCTTCCACAGTTGCAGGCGCTAACAGGAAGTCTTCTCGTGCTCTACGGAGATACCGTACTCGTCTCCACTGCTCACCTACAGCGACTGTTCGAGACGTTGGAAGCGAAAGATGCTGATCACGTGCTCTTGACGATGAAGCTTCAAGACCCGACCGGTTACGGGCGGATCCTCCGAGACGAAAATGGCTGCATTATCGACATCGTTGAAGAGAAAGAAGCCTCGCACGAGCAATTAGAGATCCGGGAGATCAATCCCGGTTTTAACTGCTTCAGGATAGAACCTCTGACGAAGGTTCTCCCTGAGTTGAAGCCACAGAATAAGGCTGGCGAGTACTATCTCACGGATCTTGTCCGGCTCTTCCGTCAGCACAATATGAAAGTTGAAACGGTTTCCGTTGCCACCTCAGGAGACGAGCTGGGGATTAATGACAGGCAACAATTGGCACGGGCTGAGAAGAAGATCCGTCGTGAAATCAATATGCGATGGATGTCCCACGGCGTGACCATGATTGATCCCGAGCACACCTATATCGATTACATGGTAGAGCTGGATTCCGATGTCGTGCTTTATCCCGGGGTTATTTTGCAGGGGAGGACGCGTGTTGGGAAAGGATCGCGGATCGGTGCTCAATCGCACCTCGAAGACAGCACCGTTGGTAACCACTCAATGATCGATCATAGTAGTGTGATCCGCAATTCCGAGATCGGTTCGGAAGCCCACGTTGGCCCATTTGCTCACCTGCGAAGCGGATGCGTAATTGGAGACCACGCTCGTGTTGGCAACTATGTCGAGATGAAGAATACGCGGTTCGGCAGGAACAGCAAAGCGGCCCATCTGACCTACTTGGGAGATGCAATGGTGGGCGAATCCGTGAACATTGGGGCAGGTACGATCACCTGCAACTATGACGG
>DATGOF010000034.1:0-2488 GCA_035306285.1 Acidobacteriota bacterium
TGTAGCTGATCGCTAGCCGGAAACTCTACCTAAAAAACTAAGACACTTGCAGTCTGGCAGGCAATGATGGGTACTGCTCAGAATCAGCGAAACTTTCCTGGAACAAACACGAAGAACAGTATCAGCATTTCTCAGAGAGCCACAGGCATAGAATATGAGGCGTGAATAGGCCGCTGTGACGAAATTTTTATCTATTGACCGGAAAAGGGTGTTTATATGGGAGTCTCGGCCGCAGCAGAGTTCGGGCCGTATCGACTGGACATGACGGGAGAATACTGGGATGAGATTCGCAGACTTAATCGTGATGTCGACGACTGGAAGTATGGACTACGAATCAAGGATCTGGTTAAGATCCCATCTACTCAGCATGGTGTAACCCTTGAAGAGGCCAGAAAGCTAATATCTGGAGTGAACCCTCCAGGGCGGGTCGGATTGCGAGATGCATCGCAGTGGTATGGCGTCCAAAAACTGCTTGGTCTTATACGCTCCCGCTCCTCCTGAATTTACGGATACTGCTATTCTCTTGACCAAAGGGCTTAGATCGTACAGGCTCCATTCTAAAGGCGCTGGATGGTGACTGCGACCGGAAAGGAACACTCAATGGCGTACTGGTTGGCGATTGGACCTTCCGAGAACTGGAAGATCGGAATCAAGAATAAGCTGTGGGCGGTCGGACCGCCTCAAAGTAAGTCGTGGGAAAAGATAGAGCCGGGCGACACTGTCTTCTTCTATGTCACCACTCCAGTCAAAGGATTAATCGGTTACGGTAAGGTCGAAAAGACCCGAGTCAAAGAATCCCCTTTCTGGCCGCAGGAAAAGGAGAAAGGTCACGCGTTGTGGCCGTTCCAGATTACCTTTTCGGAGGTGAGTTGTCTCGATCAAGAGGACTGGCAAGCCAAAGCCGTCCACCCCGAACGAAAAGGCATCGTCTTCCAGCGCGCCTTCCAACCGGTCGACACCAACCGTGCCAAACAGTGGCTAAGCACTGTAGAGTTGAGTAGACGAGTGCAATCGAATTCGCAACTTCGATCCCTTCCCTCTTTAGGAAACATTAGCCAGCTTCTCCAGAGACGATCCGCTGAACTTCAGTAGAACCAGACGCTTCTTAACCGCAACTCCGCTTCCAACGGTATATGACAAATAGCCTTTTGGACCATCGATCTCAATACTGGCGCTGGAGGCTGGTCGTTAACGCGTTCCTTAGGCAGTATCTGATTGTTGCCGGGGATCGCTTGTGACCACAAAGACGTACGATGTTGCTTTCCCCACGGCCTCACGACGCAAGCGGCGATGGACGGTAGACCTGACGTCGTGCCCGCATTTCGACAGCCACGCTGTGCCCGTGTTGAGCTGAATCTCACAAAATTGTAAATTCCTTCACTGAACGCTCTTGGAGATGAAGGGATATTGAGTTTCTTGCAGGTGGTTGGCGACGAGGCGGGTGCGAGTTGCGCCGGGCTCGAGGTTGATCCCATAAGTGCCGCGCGCCACCATCGATTCGAGAATCGCCGCTTTTCTCTTGAGATAGAATCCATACAAGCTGTCCAAGGCTGAGCAGTCCGAGAAGAAAGGTCGGTCACCGTGCGTATTCCTGAAAGCCATCTGGGAGTTTTCAACCGTTATACCGGAAACTGTCACGCCCTCCAGTAGTGTGATCGAATCGATCTCCACACCATACTCCACCCTTGAAATAGACCCATTCGATACCCAGACATTCGAAGCTCTTATCCGAACCCCGCTGGCCTTGTTCTGACCGTCTCCCGCTACGTGGAAATCATAGAGCGAGGATCCCTGGCCGCTCATGTTAGATTCATCAGTCCGGTGAAACCTGATTCCGTCACTTCGGCCCGTAACTCCCGACACTGTAATATTACTCAAGTACACGGGGCCCCGAACATCAATAGCTGCCTTTCCTCCAACCTTTCTTTGGTCAAAAGAGCTCACCGTAACATCCGAGATGAAAATGTCTGAGTTTCCTTCGCCCCGATTCTTGATGTCGATTCCATCGGTTCCGATGTTCTCCAGCCGCACTCGGTCGATTCTCACCCTCCGGATCGCGCCCCATTGCATACCGATCCCGTAATCGCGGGTGTTTCGAATCTCGACATTCCGAATCGTTACATTGGTCACGTGATCCAGTCTGATCCCTTCACCACCTCCGGCGTTGCTCCAGTTCCCGTCAACAGTCAGGTCTTCGATACCGATATTCCGTGCATCGACAGCTCTAACGACGTGCGCTCGCTTGCTTCCGGTAAGGCGCAAGACGGTGATATCAACCCCTGAGCCTACCAGACGAACGTTGGACTTGAGCTGTAGACCGCCCGCCACCTCATAAACGCCAGGTCGCAGCCGCAGTGTGCCCCCACCGGAGGCGCTGAGCCCGTCAATCGCAGCCTGAATGTCTCTGTAATCCAGATCCTTTCCATAGGACTCAGAGATGAAGAGTATAAAAAGAAGAAAAAGGAGCGCCCTCATATCTACCTCACCC
>DATGOF010000035.1:0-6411 GCA_035306285.1 Acidobacteriota bacterium
AACGGTTTGTGCCCGCCCGGGCGGGCACAACGGGCACCACGTTGCCCTTGACAATTTATGGCCTTCTCATGGAAGACACAGAGGACAGAGAGGTTTTTCCGTATTTCTGGGAAGACCAGTCAAGATCTCCTTCCGTTTTCCAAACCAACGAATGATCGGGGGAGTCATCTACCGGGCAAATACATCCCGTGGACCTGCTAAGCCGACAGTTCCGAACGGGCGCGTGCAGCCGCGGTCTCAAGCGGCCAGAGGTATTCCGAAGCAGTATGTTGTAGTATTAGGTCTTCTCGAACACTCTATTTTAAGGAAAGGAAGAAGTTGAATTGCGGCCGGAAATCCATCTGGAAATTTTGCGGGAGTTTTGGCGTTTTCTTGCTTCTATGAAGACCAGTTTGCTTTTTCTAATCATTATTTGTTTTCAGATATCGGTGTCGATCGAGGCTGCATCCGCCGAAGGCCCCCTTCGGGGTAGAGTCGAAGACGGATCTGGAAGGCCGATCCATGAAGTCGTCATCGAGGTTCTGGTGCCGAGCACTCTGGAAAGAGCCGGCCGTGCCATAAGTGATCACGAAGGACGCTTTACATTTTCCGATCTTCCTCCGGGCCCCCTTGAGCTGGTAGCCGTTAAGAGAGGTCTTGGACTGACTACGGTTGTTGTTGAAGAGGCGGCCCGGGGCCAAGAAGTAGTGATTCTCCTGGTTGAAGAATTGCCGCGTGTAGCTACTGAATTATCAGTGTTTGGAGCTATTCCGAGGACAGCCGCTTCTTCGAGCGTTTTCCGACGCGAGGAGTTCAATAGGCGGGTGATCGAGGATACTGGTGAAATTCTGCGTGTTGTGCCCGCATTGACCGTAGTTCAACATGCAGGTGGGGGAAAATCGAACCAATACCTGATCCGGGGATTTGATGCCGACCACGGAACTGACTTCGCAGTTTCCTTTGCTGGTATTCCAGTGAATATGGTCTCCCACGCCCACGGGCAGGGTTATGCTGATATGAATTTCGTTATACCCGAGACACTCGAGACTATCGATGTCTACAAAGGCCCTTATTTCGCGGAACTGGGCAATCTGGCAACGGCCGGAGCCGCTGTTCTCCAATTGAGAGACGAATTTGAGCACTCTTTTGTCAAGGTAGAGGGCGGACAGTTCGATGCCGGCAGAGCCCTCGTAGGTTGGAGCCCCAAGGTAGACTGGACAAAAGGGTTCTTGGCAATTGAAAGTCGCTACACCAACGGGCCTTTCAATGACCCGCAGGCTTTTCGGCGACTTAATGTGACCACCCGCTGGACTTTCAACCTTACCTCGGATCAGACACTTTCCCTACTGGGCACAGGTTATGGCGGAAAGTGGAACCAGAGCGGACAAATCCCTCTACGGGAAGTTACGGCCGGTAGATTGGATCGTTTTGACTCAATTGATGAGCATGAAGGTGGGGACTCTTCACGCTATAACTTCAGTATCAGCCACCAGAAACTCTGGGCCAATCAGGCGCTGAACAGTCAATTTTACGCCTTCCACTACGAGATGGATCTCTATTCCAATTTCACCTTTTTCGCCTCCGATCCTGAGCGTGGAGACGGAATCCTCCAGAAAGATGACCGGAAAGTTATCGGCGGACACGTTCAGCATCACTATCACCATGAGCTAGGTTCCCTTCCATCACTCTTCACAGTTGGTCTGGATTACCGGCACGACTTTGCCGATGTCGGGCTCTTCCGACAGCAGGAGCGCAGAGTCTTCGATACGATCGTCAACTCACACATCGTTGAACGAAATCTGGGATTTTATGCTCAGGATGAAATCGAACTGCACCCTTCTCTAAAGGCAATACTTGGGGTGCGGCATGACCGATTCCACTTTGACGTTGAAGACCTGGGAGGGGAACAGTTGCGAGGAACTGAATCGCGCAATATCACCGGTCCTAAGATGAGCTTGATTTATGCACCTTGGGGAAACGGGGGTGGCAATTTTTACGCCAATTATGGACGGGGCTTCCACAGTAACGATGCTCGATCGGTTGTCGCTGATCCCTTAAGTGTTGCTCTCGCAGCTGCTGATGGATACGAACTGGGCTATCGGCAGATCTTTGCCGGCCGATTAGAGCTGAGCGCAGCATACTGGTTGCTTGATCTCGAGAGCGAACTCGTTTTTGTTGGCGATGAGGGGACAACCGAGATTAATGGTCCGACTCGGCGCCACGGCCCAGAACTCGAGGTCAAGTGGAAGTTCAACGATTCCCTCTGGATCGATATGGAGAGCAGTTACTCCCGAGGGCACTTTCGTGGGACTGATGAGGTCATTCCCAGAGCACCCCGCCTGGTGACTTCGGGGGGACTCTCGTTCGCCACTGCACGGGGATTTACGGGAAATCTGCGCTTCCGCCAGGTGGGGGACCATCCCCTGGTGGAGGATAATTCGGTGCAGGCTGAAGGATACACAGTCATCGATCTTTATCTCAACTACCCGTTTACAGACAGATGGAAGGGAATCCTGGCGATAGAAAATCTCTTCGACGTGGAGTACAAACAGGCCCAGACCTATTTTGAGTCGCGCTTACCTTCGGAGCCCTTTCCCGTGGCCGACAACCATTTCAATCCAGGTAATCCGTTTGGATTGCGCTTGGGATTACAGTACAGCTTCTAGACTCCATGCTCATGGGAAGGACCTCGATCGCAGTGCCGCTTCTGTGGAAGAGGTTATCCCAATCGTAGCAGTCAAGTAGGCCGGTCGTTCAGGACACGGTGGCGGCCACTGCCTCACGGACGCGAGCAAGAAATGCCGGTACCGCCTGGTAGGGATCTTCCGGACCGAGCGTTTCTATTGGGATGTAACCCCGGTAGCCTGAATCTCGAATGATTTGCATTACCCTGTGCAGATCGGTCTTGACCAACTTTCCATCCAGAGTCAATTCCTCCTTGATCTGCCACGTAACGGCATAGGGGGCGACGCGAGCAATATCGTCGTAAGGATCTGGAGTCCGAAAGCTGCCTATATCGAGATTCATACCCAGCCAGTCGGAATCGACCCGGTCAAGAACCTCTAGAACTTCGTCTGCCGTCTTCAAGTACTCCGCATGATTCTGAAGCGCTATCATCACTCCGAACTGACGTCCATACTCGGCAGCTTCACGTAATCCCGCGACCACCTGCGGGAGGATTTCAGCCCACCGGTCACGCGGAACTTCTCGGCCGGCAAAAACACGCAGATTGGGAGCGCCGAGACGAGCGGCACACTCCACCCAATTGCGGATCAGCTGCCTGTCGGCGTTTCTTTCCGCTTCGTCTAGACGAGTAAAGTCGTTCCGAATGCCGGTCCCACTGAAGTCCAGTCCGAGAAGATAGGCCTTCTTCTTGATTCGATACAGGTAGTCGTCGGGGGGAACGTCAGGATAGCCGGGGAAATAGTATGCGGTAGGATCCACTGCCATGAAGTCATGCTCTGCACAGAACTCGAGAAGGTCATCCAGTGTCATTTCACCCGCACGCAAGAGACGATTAAATGAATAGGCATTCAGGCTGATTTTGAACTGCGGACCTCCTGCACGAGCCCACGGCTCTCGAGCGGCGACAGTGGATCCTGAAGCCATCAGTGAAGCGACGGGAGCGGCGGCAGTGCCCTGTATGAAGGACCGGCGGGACATTCCTTTCATCTTTAGGCCTCCTCTCAAGAAGCGAGACATTGGCAGAAGATTATTACATCGTGCTCATACTAGCCGACGGCCGGATTTGGGAACAGAAGAAACTGCCCGAAGACAACGGAACTGGAATTCAAAGGCTCTGAATCTCAAATGCTTGCTCCAAGCGGTTATGACAGTTAAATTAGCAGCCATGCTTTACCGAATATTGTTTGCGACTCTATTGCTTAGCTCCTGCACTGGATCCCAAACGATCTCTCTATTCAACGGCGAAGACCTTTCCGGTTGGATCGTCGATGTCCCTGAAGCTGACTCCAACCCGAATCTGCCGCCCAGTTTCATCGTGCGCGACGGAATGCTGGTTAGTATGGGGAACCCGCGTGGCCACCTGATCACTCAGGAATCGTACTCAAACTACCGGCTGGTCGCCGAATATCGATTTCCGGGAGAACCAGGAAACTGCGGCATTCTCGTCCACTCCTCGACGCCGCGTGCCCTCAGCAACATGTTTCCTCAATCGATTGAGGTTCAGTTGGCGTCGGGAAATGCAGGCGACTTCTGGTGTATTCACGAGAATATCGAGGTTCCGAACATGGAGGAGAGACGCCCGCGAGAGCCAGGACAGGTTTACGGAGGGCGATCGGGCGAGGCACGACGCATCTTGAACCTGACCGATGATTCCGAAAATCCAGTAGGGGAATGGAACGAGATCGTTATCGAATGCGTCGGTAATGAAATCAAAGTCTGGGTAAACGGAGACCTTGTCAACCACGGCTACAATGCCACCGCAACCTCAGGCGCCATTGCCATCCAGGCGGAAGGCACTGAAGTGGAGTTTCGAAAGTTGGAGTTGACCCCTCTAGAAAGCTGAGTTGCTGGGTACAGCCTTTCGGCATTGTGGAATTGAACGATTCCGTGGAGGGAGGTGAGGTGCCGGAGGGAAGGCACCTCACCCGAACCGCGCTTAAAAGGTCCTCGAATAACCGATCAGGATTAAATAATCGGCGAACGCCGCGTCACCATGCGTTCCTCTTTCGATGTCTGAAACACTCCGCGTGCGGTTTCGGTACACCGCAATGGGAACACTGACAGACCATATATTCTTTCCGCGAGCATACATGGCCCCCGGACCCACCGAGACTGCATAACCCGGGCGCCGAAATCCGTCTTCGCCACCAAACACATCCCGGGCCGGCACGCCCTCGATGCGACCGGTGGCGGTGAGTGCCAGACCATTGATACTGGGGATGCTATAGCCTGCCCCCGCCTGGAAGAGATACTGGTCGGCAACGGAATAAGCTGTGCCTTCCCGCGAATAACCAGGATAGCCGGACGGCCTATCTCCCACTTCGTTCCATCCAGTGGGCGTATAAGAGTTCTTTGGATTGAACAGATAGGCTCCTGTAGAAAACAGCGTGAACCTGCCCATTGACTTGAAAGCGGTGTAGTCCAAAGTGACGCCGGTACCAGAGTCGCCGGGTTGGATTGACTGGTCGACGACAATGGTGCTTTGCCCAACCAGGTTCGTCACATTGGCGTTGCCGGTTGGGAGTTTCAACGAGAGACCGATCTGAATGTTCTGTCGTGATTCCGTAGGAGGCCGAAACAACCAAAAGCGGGCCCCAACGGACATGTCTCCAATTCCTGAGCTCTCCGTGAGTGTGCCGGGACCGTGCGAGATACGATCGACAGTCATTATCGGAACAGAGGCACTGAAGCTCCATCGAGGCGTAAGCTGGTAGTTGGCGGCGAAATCAAAGAGATGCAGCTTGTTCTCTACCTCCGTGCCCTGCTCGACTCGATGCGCTTCTTCGTGATCCCCACGAAAATGGCGGAACGACCGTTGCCAGCGGTATCCGACTGAAATCTGCCACCGCTCCGGCCTGGAAAGAGAGCTCACTACTGCGTTTCCTGCCGGAAGGCCAGCCGCATCCTGACCAGCATTGCAAATGGCGCCAATCACGGGCGCCCCCTGACGGGCAGCCACTCAGCCCTGGCCTCTCAACCAGTCAAATCCACTGGACAGAATCAGAAAGCAAGACAGAGCAATTACGACGGTCCCCTTTTCTTTCATTGGGTGTCGCTCTGTTGCATGATCTGTGCCATTCCAGGCACTTCTCCAGTTAAATTCAACGAAATCTTTTATTTTCAAAACGATACACAGTGATACGCACGACTAGAACAGAGAATGACGGAGGCTGGACTCCATATCAATTATGAATGGTGCGCGCTGCGCATTCTCTTAACGTTGAAAGCGTGGCTTGTGGATAAGGGAATTCCGGCAGGATACGTAGTTCATAGATTGTACGAAGCGCTGCATAAAGCATCGCAGTCATTCAATCTTTATCCCGGTCCCTTGAACCAGCCGGATGCGTTGATTGATATCGATGCTCTCCCATTCTTCTTTGACCCCCGTGGGCCAATGGACTTCAACCTTCTCAATCGCTACTGCGTCGCCGAGCCCGAAATGGACCCTCAGTTCGCTCGCACTGAGATAGCTCCCATCGCTGTGGAGACGTCGCCACTGGGGCTTCTCGCCTTTGCGGAAGATTCCAACACGAGCGCCGATGCCAGATCGATTATCGGTCTTTCCTTCAAGCTCGATGCTGATCCAGGTTCTCGGACTATTCGACTGATTGATTAACACACGTACCGGACCATTGTTATTGGAAATGACGAGATCTATTTTCCCATCGTGATTCAGATCTCCAACTGCCAGTCCACGAGTCACTTCGGGGACAGTAAAACCACTGCCGGCCGTCTGCGTGACATCCT
>DATGOF010000036.1:0-3626 GCA_035306285.1 Acidobacteriota bacterium
TGGTCAGGTAGGTCTGGGCGAACGAGAGGAAGAACTGGATGAGCAAGATCAGGAGATACAAGAGGGCAATCTGGGCCAGGCCGGACATGTCGCTTTCACGGATGTACTGGTCGATTGCGATTTGAGTCAGATAAGGAGGTAGCAAACGGGTAGCGGAGACCAAGATAAGCAGGAACACAGAGATTGCCACCACTCCTTTGTAAGGACGAAGATATCCCAGCAGCCGCCGTGCCAGACGGTGGTCGTAGGCTTTCCCGAGTATCTCTTCTTCAGCGTGCCTCATCCTGTTCCAGTTCCTCTTTCAGCAATTGTCGCTGATATAGATCGGCATAGTAGCCATTGTGTTGGAGCAGCTCGGTATGGGAGCCCCTCTCGACAATTCTGCCCTTGTCAAGCACGATGATCTCGTCCGCCATCTTAATGGTGGATATCCGATGAGAAATCAGTATCGCCGTACAATGCTTGAGCTGGTGAGACAGACGTTCCAGAATCTGTTCTTCAGTTTGTGTGTCGACCGCCGACAGTGAATCATCCAAAATCAAAATGCGAGGACGGATCAGAAGGGCACGACTAATGGATAACCGTTGCTTCTGTCCGCCCGACAAAGTGACACCCCGCTCCCCGACAAAAGTTTTAAAACCTCCAGGAAAGCTTTCAATGTCCGGAAGAATGTTGCTGATTTCAGCCGCCTCACGGATCTTTTCTTCGGGTGCGTTCGGATCACCGAAGGCAATGTTTTGCCGGATTGTTTCGGAAAACAGAAAAGCATCCTGCGGAACATAGCCAATACTTTTCCGAAGGGTGTTCAACGGAATTCTGTTGATTTCTTCTCCATCGATGAAAATTGTGCCGTCGGGCACCGGGTAAAGCCTGCAGAGGAGATTAACCAGGGTGGATTTGCCACTGCCGGTGCGTCCTACAATCGCCAGGCTATTTCCCGCCGGAACGTGAAAAGAGACATTCTTAAGCACCGGAGCTCCGTTATAAGAAAAAGTGAGATTTCGAACCTCGATTTCCCCCCGAATCTGATCGATGTGTTTGACATCGCGGTCTTCTATATCGAGTTGGACGTCCATGAGTCGGTTGATTCGTCGCATGGATGCCGCTCCCCGCTCGAAGATGTTGATGACAAAACCGAGCGCAATGGTAGGCCAGGTCAACATTGCAAGATAAGCCATAAAGGCCACAAAGTCTCCCAGGGTGATCGTTCCCAGGACCACTTGGCGCCCGCCATACCAGAGCAAGCCCACCAGAGAAAGGCCCAGCAAGAAAGCGAGGAGCGGTTGAAAGATGCCCTGGACGCGGACCAGTGACAGGCTGCGTTGAAGGTATTCGTCGTTGGCTTGACGAAAACGCTCGATAAAGGCCTCTTCCTGGTTATAGGCCTTGACGACGCGGATCCCTGCGACGTTCTCCTGCGCTACCGTGGTGATCCATGAAAACTGCTCTTGAATCTTTTCGAAAAGCTGGTGAATTTGGTGCCCGAAGTGCTTGACACTCAGGGACACGGCAACGAGCGGGATCAAGGTCAGAATCGCCAGACGAGGACTGATGGTGAAAAGAACGGAGATCGTCAGGATCGTTGTGAAGAGCGTATTGATTGAGTACATGATCCCCGGCCCCAGGACAGACCGGACGGCAGACAAGTCGTTGGTCGCCCGTGCCATGATATCGCCGGTGGAATGCCTCTGGTAAAAACTCGACGATAGTAGCTGCAGATGAGCGAAAAGATCGTTGCGAAGGTCATATTCAATAAGACGCGACACCCCTATCAGAATTCTGCGCATTAAGAATCGAAAAATCCCTTCGACTAGGCTCACAAGCAGGATGAAGGAAGCATAGAAGATGAGGGTTTTCTGGTTGACTTCTCCGGCTTTCAGGTAGTCAACCGCTTCCCGAAGTATCCAGGGTGCGACCACTGCGGCTATATTGGTCGCCAGCACCGTCAGAACGCCAATCCAGAGCTGGCGCCCGTAGCGCTTCAAATAAGGCAGAAGACGTGATAGCGGCCCTAGCCGGAACTCGAGTCGGCGGATCCTATCGGACATCGAATCCTGTCTCGTGATCTATCGAGCGGCCGGAGGCATCCCGGAAGGCGAGTTGATATCCTCTCAGAAACGGAGAGTTCTCGGTATACCGCAGGTTAAAAGTACCGGCATTACCCACCGGTAGAGGACTGGGAGAAACGGGAACAGTGACTTCATCCAGCTGTTTCTGGTCGTTTCCGATGATCAGCACGGTGACCCGGACACTTTCGAGCGGGTTATCTCCCTGATTCCACACTTCCCCTTTGAGACTAAATCCCTCATGGAAACGTTCGTACTGAAGTGATGTCACTCGAAGTGGAGCAATTTCGAGAGCCATTCCAGCGACCGTTCTCTGAAGTCCAGGCAGAGGCACAAACAGGATGGTCAGAAAGACAAAACAACCGATCAAAAGTGAAACAACCAGGGCTTTGAAGGCCATCTGCCACTGGTTGCTCGCTGGGATCAGCCGATCGGCCACTTCGGCATCTTCCTGATCACGATAAAAATCGATGATTTGCTTCCGCCGCGAGCGCAAACGATGTCGGACAAACAGGAGCAGTACGAGAAAGACTGAAAGGAACGCCCACAGCGAGTATCTCAGTGCCTGATCAACCAAATGCAAGAGTTCTGGATTCATGGTCGTTCTGGGCCCGCAATTCTGGGAATACGTTCCATCTCTTCCGGCACATAGGTCGGGTCGCGTTCCCAAAAGCCGGGCTTCGGTTTTGTCAGCTCAAAATTGGTTCCGAATAATAGTTTACCGAAATCGGTGAGGAGTCCGGACTCCAGCTCCCCATTTGTCGGGATGTCAACCCATTCTTCCTTGCCGAAAAAGTCACGTTTTAGGGCTCTGACATTGGCATTAACGGTGACCACCGTTTCCCGGGCCGAAACCAGTTCCACCAGGGTTTCGAACTGATACTGGACACGCAACCAGTTTCCATCTGGAAGTTCGGGGCGGGTTCCGATTTTTGCTATATGACTCGCCGTCAATGGACCGGAAATGTACTCCTTGTAATCGGTCACGATCAGACCTCGCCCTCGATCCTGCTGAATGAGCTCAAACTGGCGAATCTTCAAGACTTCGTGTATTCCATCCCAGCAGGATTCAAAAGGCACATAAACTCTCAAGGGGGGAGGGATGTAAGGTCGTCGCGCAGCCTCAACCGGTGCTGCCATCAGGGTCAGGAGCAAGACCATGAAGATACTTCGACTGTACCAGGCACTGTAGTCTCTGCCGGCGATCGTTGGTTCTGGAGTGCTCGGATTATTACGCATCGGGGTAAGTGCCTCCTTTACTTTGTTCCAGTTTAATGCATTTCGCTTCCAGTCTGCTTTCACAAGATCGTCGGAAGACACGCGAAACGTACGCCATCGAAGACGCCGCTTGGCACGTCTGGGTTGCAATTAGTTTGCCCCCCTCACCAGCGGCTTCGTGTCAGCGCTGATATTCCTGGACGGCTCTGGAGTGATCGCGATACGAAGTGGAGAAATGATGGCTGCCGTCATTTCTGGACACGAAGAACAGATAATCAGTCTTCTCAGGGTAAAGAGCTGACTGGATAGCTTCTTTCCCTGGATTAGCAATTGGGCCGGGCG
>DATGOF010000037.1:0-2636 GCA_035306285.1 Acidobacteriota bacterium
AGCAATCCAGCAAACGACGGCAACGAAAAGAACAGTCGAAATTCTTCCGGTGAGCACCAGGTTGGACTGTGATGCGGTGGGATTCAGGTGCCGCTTGTACAGGTCCATCGTCAAGATCGCGGACACGGAATTGAGCATCGATGCCAGGGTGCTGATGACGGCACCTGAAATCGCGGCCAAAACGAAGCCTCTCAAACCCACAGGGATCAGGTTGCGAATCAGAAGCGGATAAGCGGCGTCGGGTGTGGCTCCGGGAGCTGTCAATTGCTCCTGGTAGAGCTGAAAGGCCATGATTCCCGGGAAGATGATGATAAATGGAATAAAGAGCTTAAGCAGAGCGGCGAAGAGCACGCCCATTTGTCCCTGACGCAGGGTTTGGGCAGCCAGTGCCCTCTGAGTAATGAACTGGTTCAACCCCCAGTAATAAAAGTTCGGTATCCAGATGCCAACGATCAGCGCCGTCCAGGGGAGGACAGGATGGTCGGCAGATAAGACCATGTGCAATTTGGCCGAGTTCTCGGTCAGAAAAGCTCCTACGCCCCCAACGGCCGCGAAACCGAAAAGCAAGGTCAACAACCCGCCAATGAGCAGAGCAGATCCTAGAAAGAGATCGGCCCAGGCGACCGCCTTTAGGCCACCCCACGTGGTATACACTGCCGCCACAATCGCGATAAGCCACACTGCCGTAACAAGATCCAGGTCCAGAATGGTGCTGAGCGTCAGCGCACCGCTATAGACCACCGCGGAAATGCTCACCGCGACGTAGACGACGACTAAATAGATGGCCATGATGGCGCGAGCCGCCGGGTTGTAGCGGTATTCGAGATACTCAGGGATGGTGTAGATTCCACTTTGAAGAAACCCCGGCAGGAAAACCAGCGCCACCAGGACCAGGGTGATTGTTGCGACCCATTCATAGCTGGCGACCGCGAGACCCATCGCTCCGGCGCCCTGTCCGGACATACCGACAAAGTGCTCTGTCGATATGTTGGCAGCGATTAGGGAAAGACCGATAAGGGGCCAGAGCAAGCTTCGGCCGGCCAGAAAGAAGTCCTCCCCCGATTCCTCGTGCCGGCTCTTATAGAGACTAGTTCCTACAGCGACCAAAAAGAAAAGGACAAAGACCAGAAAGTCAAACCAGTAAAGCTGCATCGATTCCCCTCCGGTACCCCCGACTGCAGGACGATGAGGTAGCGTATGCGCTGACTACATTTAGGCCGAAATCTCCACCACAAGAAGAGCAGCTCAGCCACGAATCGTTCTTTGGGTTCAGGGTTGCTTGCTCAGGATAGCGAAAGACTCTGCCGGCGGATCTGTTTGAGCTTCCCCAAAACATCGGCTAGAATTTGCGCTCCTCCCTCCTCATCTCCCATGGCAAAGTAGATTCTGCGAAAAAGTGAATACAGCTGTTCATAAATATCGGCCGTCTCCGGCTCGGGTTCTACGATTCGATAGGAGGGACAGAGCGTTTCCTGGGCGGTTTCAACATCTTCAAAAGCACCGGCGGCGAGAAACGCGAAGATGGAAGAGCCCAGGCTTGTCACTTCCGCACTCGGAACCAGGACCGGCTTCTGGAGTACATTGGCATAAACTTGATTGAGAACCGAGTTCTTCTGCGGAATTCCACCACCATTGATTACGCGTGAAATCGGTACCCCGTATTCGGCCATGCGATCGAGAATGATCCGGGTATGGAAAGCGGTGCCCTCGATTGCCGCGAAAAGTTCATCTGCCACCGTGGAATTAAGAGTCCAGCCCAGCGTCATTCCTCCAAGGTTTGGATTAACAAGTACAGTCCGGTCACCGTTGTCCCAGGTCAACCGCAACAACCCGGTTTGCCCGGCGCGATAGCCATCCAGCGATTCAGACAATTTGTCTACGGTCGTTCCTGCCCGCCTCGCTATAGCATCAAAGATGTCTCCGGTAGCCGATAGCCCCGCTTCAATACCGAAATAGTCGGGATGAATGGATCCATACACCACGCCGCAGACCCCTGGTATCTTCTCTACCCGTGAAGCAATAGCCATGATACAGGTCGACGTCCCAACCACGTTGATGACATCTCCTTCACGAATCCCGGAGCCGATTGCGTCCCAGTGAGCATCGATAGCTCCGAAGGGAATTGGAATACCGGGACTAAGACCCAGACGATCGGCCCAGACCGGTGCCAGCCTGCCGGCTATCTCGTCGGAATAGGAGTAGCGTCCCCGCAGTCGATCATGAATACCTTCAAAGAGGGGATCGACCTGAGTCAGGAAGGTCTCCGGCGGCAAACCACCGAGCTGCTCGTTCCACATCCATTTATGGCCCATTGCACAGATACTACGAGGCAGCTGATCAAGATCAATAATTTGACAGAGTGTCGCCACCGCCATGTCACAGTGTTCCAGTGCGGTGTATAAGTTGGCTCGTCGATCAGGGTTATGACGCAACCAGTGGAGCAACTTTGCAAAACCCCATTCGGAAGAATAGGCTCCACCGTACCAGTGAATCGCCTCCAGGCTTAACTTGTGGGCTGCTTCAGTGATTTCTCGAGCTTCCCGGTGGGCTCGATGATCACACCACAGGTAGTATTCATCGATCGGTTGCAGTTGATCGTCCACGACAATCACCGACGAACCGGTTGTATCCAGTGC
>DATGOF010000038.1:0-2216 GCA_035306285.1 Acidobacteriota bacterium
GGGGTCTTGGCCAGTATCATCCGCTGGACGATGGGAAGGCGCTCCTCTTCGAAGAACATATGTTCGGTCCTGCAGAGTCCGATCCCTTGCGCTCCAAATGTCCGTGCCCGCTCAGCATCCTTTGGATAGTCGGCATTAGCCCAGACCTGAAGACGCCGAAATTCATCCGCCCAGGAGAGAATGGTGAGCAATGCGGTCTGCTCCTCGAAGGCTGGAGAAACCGTCGGGATCTGGCCCAGAAAGATTTCACCAGTGTTTCCGTCGATCGAGATGTAGTCGCCTTCGTGAACCACCTGTCCATTTGCAGTGAAGCGCCTGCTGCCACTTTCAATCGAGATTTCACTGGCGCCGACCACGCAGGGTACGCCGAACTGGCGGGCCACCACAGCAGCATGGCTAGTAGCACCTCCCTCACTGGTCAGAATCCCACGAGCCGCCAGCATACCGTGGACATCATCCGGCCGGGTAAAAGGCCGAACCATAATCACGTCCTTACCTGATTTACCCCATTCTTCCGCGGTATCGGCATCGAAAGCCACGATTCCTACAGCGGCGCCGGGAGAAGCATTGACACCGCGTCCGAGCCGCTTGCCCGATTCCTTGGCTTCCGCTATTGCCTCCGGATCAAAACGAGGATGCATGAGCGCATCGACATGATCCGGCTCGACTCGAAGCAGTGCCTCTCGCTTGTCAATCAATCCTTCATTGACCATATCCACCGCAATCGTTACCGCCGCTTTCGCGGTCCGTTTTCCGGTGCGGGTCTGCAGCATCCAGAGTTTGCCATTTTCGATCGTAAACTCCACATCCTGCATATCGCGGTAATGGCGCTCCAGCCTCTCACAAATCTCCTCAAACTCCTGATATGCTTCCGGCAAATCGTCCTTGAGTTTCTCGATCGGTTCGGTGTTACGAATGCCGGCAACCACGTCTTCCCCCTGGGCATTTAAAAGGTAATCACCATAAAGCTTGTTCTCGCCTGTCGCGGGATTCCGAGTAAAGGCAACTCCGGTGCCGGAGGTCCAGCCCATGTTGCCGAACACCATCGTTACGATGTTGACAGCTGTTCCAAGGTCGTGAGAGATTCCGGCCGCATTTCGATAATCGATCGCCCTCTTTCCATTCCAGCTCTTAAAGACGGCCTCGGTTGCCAGCTTGAGCTGTTCCCAGGGATCCTGCGGAAAAGCAAATCCTTTGTGCTCCTGGATGATCGACTGGAACCGGTGGGTCAGGTTTTTCCAGTCCTCAGCCGTCAGTTCAGTGTCCTCCTTGATCCCTTTACTTTTCTTCAACTCCTGAAGCTCATCCTCAAAGAGATCATCGTCAAGACCAAGAACGACTGAGCCAAACATCTGTACCAGCCGGCGGTAAGAGTCGTATACGAACCGCTCGTCTCCTGTTAACTTCACCATTCCTTCGGCGGTTGCATCATTGAGCCCAATATTCAACACGGTATCCATCATCCCCGGCATCGAGAACTTGGCGCCAGACCGACAGGACACAAGCAGCGGGTTAGAAGGATCTCCAAACTTCTTTCCTGTCTTCTGCTCAACCGCTTTCATGGCTTCGACTTCCTGCTCCCACATTCCTTCCGGGAACTGTTCCCCTCCCTTCAGGTAAGCCAGACACGCTCTAGTGGTCACTGTAAAGCCGGGAGGAACGGGCACGTTGATTCTCGTCATTTCGGCCAAATTGGCTCCTTTTCCCCCTAATAAAGCGCGGACCCCCTCCCAGTCACCGCCGCAATATTCTTCGGCCGCTTCGACTTCATCAAAGGAATACACCCATTTCTCAGACATTACTTCTCCTTTCAAATTCGCCATTCTTTACGCAACGCCATTCAGTCGGTCGTTGCCAATTCTACTGAGGTTGAGAATCTCCCGGATGCGGCGTGCTACCGTCTCTGACTATCTCCGAGATATCTGCAATTGACGAAAACAAACTTGCAATTTCTTCCAGTAAGGCCAGCCGATTGTGACGGACCTCCGGATCGGGAGCCATCACGAGCACTGTATCGAAGAAACGATCAACAACTGTCCGTAACCGGCCTAGTTCTTTCAGCGCCTGTTCGTATTCACCCGACTGACACAGGTTTTCCACGATCGGCTGAGTTCGCTCATAGGAACCATAGAGCTCCTGCTCCTCTACTTCTTCAAGAAGATCTCTACGAAGAGCCCGCTTGTGGTCACCTGCCTGAGTCAATATATTCTTCATTC
>DATGOF010000039.1:0-3047 GCA_035306285.1 Acidobacteriota bacterium
CGCCCGGGGATCGGATGTTCCTCCTGTGCTTCGGCAGTCAGTAGCAAAAATACCCCAGTTTCGGGGCCCCCCTTGTGCAATTGGCCGGTCGAATGCAGGTACCGTGGACCATAACCGAGGGTTGTCGCAATTCCTTTGCGATCCCGGATAATTCTTCGAAGTTCTTGCAAAGCCTCGTCACGCTTTGGCGTGTGCTCAAAGTAAGCGAGTAGCGCCAAGTAATCAGAACTGCCGCACGAGTCGAGCAAGCTATCCAGAATTGCTGAAGTCTCAGGCGTACCTGTGGACATCCATTTCTGCTCCCGGTCGCCAAAAATGCTCAAGCTTTCATTGTGACTCAAGACCGGTGGCTCTGGGAATTTCCCGGCCTGGCTCCACTCATCGAGGAGACGGGACGTGTTCGCCTTGCTCTCCGCAACATTGGGTTCATCGAACGGATTTACCCCGAGAACGGCCCCGGCCACGGCCGTTGCAATTTCCCACCGGAGGAACTCTGCACCAATGCTGATCTTTTCTTGAACGTCAATCTGGACTAGAGGAAAGCCAGCATTGCGTAAAGCCTGCGCCTTGTCGGCCAGTTCCTTGTCAGCCGAGATGAGGTCATTGATCCACACAAATAATCGGTCACTTCCGTAGTCTTCTGGTTCTCCTGCTGGTTCTCCTACCACCGGTATAAGCCCCTCACCAGACTTACCGGTGCTCTCGGCCAGCAACTGCTCGGCCCAGATGGCAAAGGACTCGACCGATTCCGACGCGAGAAACGTCACTTTGTCGATCCCTTCTCGTGCCATTACTCCCAGCGCCACACCGAGGGTACAAGCTGGATTCTCGGCAGTCGGGACGAAGGGATGGCCATCATCGAGAAAGACTCTGGCTCGGTCCAACAACGCTGAAATGTCGATACCCATCAGGGCCATTGGGACCAATCCGAAGTAGGAAAGAGCCGAATACCGGCCTCCAATATCTTCAGGATTGAGAAAAGTCCGGAGAAAGCCCTTTTCTTCTGACAGCTGAGCCAGGGGGGTGTCAGGATCAGTTATGGCCACGAAGTGTTTTCCGGGGGAATCGATGCCCTGGTTTCTCAAATAGGAATAGAAGAAATGAAAAAAGCTTAGAGTTTCGACCGTAGTTCCTGATTTTGAGCTGACTACGAAAAGTGTTGTCTTGGGATCGATTCCACTCAGCACACGGTCGACCGCACCCGGGTCTGTATTGTCGAGCACTGTCAGCGACGGCCATCCCGGCACTGAACCAAAGGTGCGGGCAGCCACCTCCGGACAAAGACTACTACCTCCCATCCCGAGTAAGACAATCTTCTTGAAAGCCTGCTCCCGAACCGATCCGGCAAATTCAATGATCTCTTGCTGGCACGATTGAAATGTCCCGACCGCATCCAGCCATCCCAGGCGATTTCGAATCGCCGCCCCTGCGCCCTCGTCGTCAATCCAGAGGGTAAAATCTTTAGAGAAAAGACGGCGCATCATTTGCCTTTTCTGGGCGGACTTGAGAGCGGCCGAAAGCGTGCCAGGGAAGTTGTGCAGAGCCTGCGAGTTAAGGAGGCACCCTACGACTTTTCGACGTGCCTTAGTCAGGGTGCCCATAAGCTGATCGTAAGGAACAATAAACTTTTCAACTCCTTCATTCTGAAGCTGGGCCGTTACCTGATCGATATCGATGCCAACTCTGGCAAGATTTTCCAGAACTTCTTTGACTTCATCTACTTTCTGTTCGATCGTGCGCTCTTCGAGTCGGCCATGATCCCGAAACGCTTCAATCGTTTCGTCCGGAAGAGTATTCACGGTATGAGGACCTATCAGCGGTTCAACATACCGGACATCGTTATACAGGGGATCTTTCGTACTTGTACTGGCCCATAAGACTCTCTGCACACGAGCACCTTCCGCTGCGAGCTTCTCCCATCGCTGACCGCTAAAGAGCTTCTGAAAACTCTGATAAGCTAGCTTTGCACTGGCAATCCCCGACTTTCCGAGCAATAACTGGGGCAGAACGTGGTCGCGGTTTTCACTGCAGACTTTGATCCGATGTCCCAACAGCTCATCTACAAGAACATCGATCCGGCTCAGGAAAAAGCTTGCTACCGAAGCGACGCTATCGATCCGGTCACCTTTTTCCAGCCGCCGTTCCAGTGCCCTGATATAGGCTTTTGCAACACTCTCGTAATCGGAAATTGAGAACAGCAAAGTGATGTTGATATTGATCCCTTCATAGAGCATTTCTTCGATTGCGGGGACGCCTGCCGCAGTACCTGGAATTTTGATGAACAAGTTTGGTCGATCAACTTTTCTCGCAAGCCGTCGTGCCTCTGCCATCGTTCCTTCTGTGTCATGAGCCAGGTATGGTGAGACTTCCAGGCTGACAAAGCCGTCGACACCCCGCGATTCTTCGTAGACCGGATAGAGCAAGTCGCAAGCGTCCTGCACATCCTTTATCGTGACTGCTTCATAAACTTCGTCAACGCGCTTGCCCTCTCGGGTCAGTGACTCAATCTGATCATCGTAGTCTGTACTGCCTGAAATCGCTTTATTAAAGATGGCGGGGTTAGAAGTGATTCCTCGAAGGCCCTCTTCCTGCACCATCTTTTGAAGCTGACCGCTTCGAATCATTCCTCTCGTTAGATTGTCCAACCAGTAGCTCTGGCCATATTTGTGGAGTTCCAGTAATGGGTCCATTTTCAGTTCCTCATCGCAATTATCCGATCAGGCTCCGTCGACTTTCTATCCCCGCTCGATACTGAAGCAGGTTCCGACGACTACTTGACCGGTTGTCGGGCGTCGTAAGCTTCCCTCTCATTCTCGAGCCGAATTGAGGCTCCAATCACTTCTATCAACCCACATTGTCGCGTCATTTGCAACGTCGAGTGAAGCTTTATCTAGCCTCAGCACAAACGTCTCCGCCAGCCGGCCTATCGATCTTTCTGTGCTAACCTTGAATAGATGATGCTTCGCCTCCTCTTGCTCCTCATCCTGATCCCTCTTGTGGAGCTATTAATTCTGATCGAAATCGGGCAGTGGATAGGAACCATTTCG
>DATGOF010000040.1:0-4322 GCA_035306285.1 Acidobacteriota bacterium
ACAGTGCGGCCTGACGCGTTACGTCGGTAAAGATACCGCCGCCTTCGTTTCGGTATAGCGTGCAGCCTTCACGGCGAAGGTTCGTTACCAGGATGTCTGGGTCGCCGTCTCCATCGTAATCGCCTGTTGCCAGGCCCATACCAGCTTCAGGAAGTCCATCCCCGCTGAAGGCGGTTCCGGAAATCAGGCCGGTCTCTTCAAAAGTTCCATCCCCTCGATTCAACCACAGGAGATTGGCGGCACCGTCGTTCGCGACGTAGATATCGATCCAGCCGTCTCCATTGAAGTCATCGCAGCTTACGCCTAGCCCGGGGCCGAAATGTGGAGCAATTCCCGCCTCGCTCGTGACGTCCGTGAAGCGACCATTGCCGTCGTTTCTGAAAAGCCGGTCGGGGACCGGCCGGTAGATGGCAGGCATGCAGTAGTCCAGCTCTCCGGCGGAAGAGAGGCAACGCCTGTTTCCCGGTACGGTGAAGTCAACGTAATTGGCTATAAAAAGATCAAGATCGCCGTCCTTGTCGTAGTCAAAAAAGGCAGCGCTGGTACTCCATCGTTGGTCGTCTACTCCCGCATCCTCCGTGACATCCGTAAAGGTCCCGTCACCATTATTCCTGTAGAGAACATTGGAGCCGAGGTTGGTGAGATAGAAATCGGGAAACCCGTTGTTATCGTAATCACCAATTGCTACTCCCATTCCATATCCGGCATCCTGAAGGCCTGCCTTCTCTGTAACATCGATGAAACGCAGCTCTCCTTCGGGGATCAGTTCATTCCTGTATAGCCTTGTGCCGGGTCTATATTCTTTCGGCAAGGGAAAAACCAGATCATCCTGCTGAGATTGATCCACCAGCCCTCCCTGGACCAGGATGATATCCAGGTCTCCGTCACCATCAAAATCGATCAGTCCGACTCCCGAACCCATTATTTCAGGCAGATAAAAACTTCCGGCGTTGCCGGCCACGTGCCAGAAATTCAAACCTGCTTCCGCACCCATCTCTTCAAAGATGGGCTTCTTTGAATCGCTAGAAAGGACGAAAAGCATCCAGCTGAAAAGCGTTAACAGCAGCGTAAGGATGAAACTTAAGCGCTTCACTTTGCGCTTGCCCCCCTCTCAAGCCGCTCAAGATCTTCTTCGATCGCCTTCTTTAAATCAGGATTCGCGTACTCAGCTGCCATGTCGCGAGCTTCTCGGAGATAGGCGAGTGCCTGACGCGAATCCCCTATTCGTGCATAGGCTGCTCCCAGTGCATATAGAAACTGGGGAGTTTGCCGATCGCGGATGTTTACCGCCTTGTGTAGATGTTCAATTGCTTCTTGTATGGCTCCTCGGTTAACCAGGAGACGGGCAAGATTGAAATGTGCCAGGCGGTGGGTAGGCTGGTATTGGAGAGCGTCACGATAGTGCCGCTCAGCCTCTTCCAAATGCCCTTTTTGCATCAGAAGATAGGCTAGATTGGCGTGCGCATCGGGGTTGTAGGGATTGATTTCGAGTGCTTTCTTGAAAGCAGCGCCGGCTTCTTCGATACGGCCGGTACGCACCAGAAGGACCCCATAAGCATAGTGACCTTCGGCGAGGTTGGGATTCACTTCTAGCAGGGCCTGGTAATGCTTCTCTGCCAGTTCGGGAAGCTCGAGTTCTACGTAAATCGTGATCAAATTGACGTGAGCCTGGGCCATCTTCGGGTCGATCTGGAGCGCCTTTTCATGTTCCGCCGCGGCAGCTTTCAGGTTTCCGGCAGACTTTAGAGCGACACCTTTCCGCAGGAAGTCCAGGGCGCTGGCATTGAGAAGTTGCACCTCCTCAAGAAGCGGATCCAGCGGTGACGGCCAGTCAAGAGGATTCTCTCGATAGAGTTGGAGGTGTTTGCGAGCCTCGTCCATGTTGCCGAGATTGCGCAATGCCAATCCAAGTGCATACTGGGCGGCTCCGAATTCAGGAGCCTGCTCGCAAGCCTTCCGGTAATGTCGCACCGCGGCTTCAAAATCACCTGCCCGGTCCATTAACAAGCCCAGTCCATAGTGAACCAAGGGGTGCTCGGGGTACTCTTCAAGGACGTTTTGGTAAACCCGTCCGCTACGCTGGTATTCCTCTGCCTTAAAAAGGGAGTCTGCCAGCTTCAGGCGTGCCGGGAGATAATCGGCACGCAAGTCCAGCGCTTTCTCGAGCCAGACAATCGCCTCAGAGTAGTCGCCCAGTGCCTCACGTACGACACCGAGGTAATAAAGCCACTTAAAATTGTTGGAATCAAGCTGGTGCGCTCTCCGGTAGGAATCCGAGGCAGCCTCGTACTCTTCATAAGCATGCAGTAGCATACCCAGTTTACCCGCCGCCTCTCCGTCGGTCGGATTCTCCCGAGCACGAGACAAAACACTTTCGATCTGCTTGCGAATTTCGGGAGCAAACCCCTCCATATTCAGGTGAGGCAGAGAGTGCAGGTCAGCCTGTACCATCGGGCTGAGCCACAGACTGGTCAGTATAAAGATTGTTGTCACCATCACCGACCTACTGCAGGGGACGGGTCTTGAACACAGCCACTCGACGCCATTGTGCCACGAAGAGAGCGATTTCTAAATGTTGCGGAGAACCCTGAGTCTCGTCATATTCAATCTTTAATCGCCAATGAACCAACCGGGCTCGCCTGCACCGGATCACTGACCACGTAGAAGCCGGCATTTAGAGCGAATGGCGATTCTTCGCCGATAGCCTACTTCCTAGCTCGTCTGCCGGATCCCTTCTTCGTGCAGCACGTATGACTCGCTCCAGGTATTTCCCCAAGGATAACAGCACCGCAGCTCTTCGGACTACCGTCGAAGACAATTCAAGCCATTCTTGGCAATTGACCCGCAGATCCGGGTTCCTCTACTATGAAGGGAGAATATGACTCCGTCGCCTGCTTCCCTCGATTCTTGAGAATTGTAGTCAGTACGACTTCCGCGTGGGTTACCAGGTACACACTCAGGCCAGGAATAACGGAGTCCTGTTCCAGGAGGAGACATCTGATGCCGATCATTATTGAGCCGGAGGCGCCTGGTAGCCTTTTGCAGGCAGGCTTGACACCTCGTGGAGGTGTCTTTCCCAGTCCTAATAGCTGGCGAGATCAGTGTTTCTACTTTCTACTCCCCGACCGCTTTAGTGACGGCAATGAGAGTCGACGTCCTCTGTTTAATCCGTCTAGTCCCAACCAGTTTCGAGCACCTGACAAACGCGCATGGATGCAGGGAGGAACACGGTTTCAGGGAGGAACCCTGAAAGGAATTGAAAGTAAGCTCGATTACCTGAGTGATCTGGGAGTAACCGCTCTATGGATAGGACCGGTCTGGCGTCAGCGCCCCGATCTAGAGACCTACCATGGCTACGGAATCCAGAATTTCCTGGATGTCGACCCTCGCTTCGGAACGCGACAAGACCTCCGTGATCTAGTCGAGGCGGCACATAGCCGGAACATCTTTGTCATCCTCGATGTGATCTATAACCACTCCGGCAACAACTGGTTCTATGATGAACAGGGGACTCCTCGAGAAAGCCTCCCCTATCGATTCTATCCTCCCTATCCAATTCACGGCTGGCGGTCCTCAACGGGAGACAGCCGGGTTGAGATTGAGAATATGGACAATGCCGTCTGGCCTACCGAATTCCAAAATCTGGAGTGGTACACGCGGGCTGGACGAATTGGTAAGTGGGATCCGGAGCCATGGGAGAATCCCCTGCATCCGGACACGGAATTTCGGCGGGGCGATTTTTTCGACCTGAAGGATATCAACTTGAACCGAAATGACACCCTTTCGGGTGTGATCCGCGCTTATCAGTACTGGATTGCATTGAGTGACTGTGATGGTTTTCGCATCGATACTGTAAAACACGTGTCCTGGGAAGGCTCACGGAACTTTTGCGGAGCGATCCACGAGTATGCGGAGTCGATCGGTAAGGAGAACTTTCTGCTACTCGGGGAGGTTACCGGCGGCGATTTAATGGCCCGGGACTACCTGGAGATTTTCGGACGGAACATTGATGCAGTACTGGACATTGGTGTTCCCTCTGCTCGGCTAAAAGGAGTCGCCAAAGGCTTCATTCCAGCTTCTCATTTGTTCGAACAATTTCAGGGGCATGATCTGCTGGGCAGCCATCGAGAAACGGGACGGTATCACGTTTCCATCCGGGACGATCACGACATGGTCGGCCAGGCTAAAGAGAGGTTCTCGGCTTTTAATGATTCACCCGCTGCCCCGCACCAGACGGCTCATGCTGTGGGCTGCCAGCTCACCATGCTTGGAATCCCCTGCATTTACTATGGAACCGAGCAGGCTTTTGACGGCAACCCTGC
>DATGOF010000041.1:0-2857 GCA_035306285.1 Acidobacteriota bacterium
CGTTTTCGTTTCCCGGTGAAGCGAGTGGGCTTTGAGCTCGGCAATGGAGGTCCGGAGACCATCGCGACCATTACCGCGTTCACTCCCTATGGAGAGCTTTTGGGAACCGTTGAACAGGACCAAATCGACGAGGTAGTTGGACCATTTGTTGGTGTGGAAACCTCAAATCCTGCAGGAATTGGTTCGCTGGTCCTGGATTATGGAGAGGATGAGCGAGCAGAACAGGTCTCAAACTTTCGGATCGAGTATTTTTCTCCACCCGTGTATACAAGTTTCTTGTCCTACCTGGCGATAGGAGATGCCGCGGATTTGACATTCCAGACCCAACTGGTGGTTTCTAATTTCCTGTTTCAGCAACAGCACGTTCGTGTTGCGTTCTTTGAAGGGAATGGGCAACCCTTGGAAGCAGAGATTGATGGAGTAGCTGCATCCGAGGTCGAGTTCGATCTGCTACGCGGAGCCACCAGGAGTCTCTTGTTGACGAGCACGGAGGGTATCAAGACGGGATATGCTCGTCTCGAATCCAATTTTCCGCTGCTGGTTACCGGTCTTCTGCGCACGCTTGGTTCTGGAGGATCATTGATTTCTGAAGCGGAGATTCAAACTGGGGATGCCAGACAGCACTTCGCCATGACAGTTGAGGTTTCACGGTCGGAGAATCTCGACACTGCGGTCGCCCTTGTTAACGTCTCCGAAGGAGAAAATGACGTCGAGGCTCGTTTTTGGAATCCTGCCACCGGAATCACTATTACCAATCCTGATCGCGTGACTCTGGCGCCGGGCGAGCAGCGGGCTGTTTTTCTAGAGGAGTTGTTTGCCTCCGCGGAAGAAATTCTGGATTTTCTCGAAGCCAATGAAGCATTTACCACTATGGTGACTTTTCGGAGTCGCAAGCCGCTGGCCGTCACAGCTATACGGACGATCCGGGGGGTGGCTCAGTCCAGTCTCTCTGTCGGGAGCAGAGAGATCGGGTTTGTCCCGACATTTCCGCAAGAAGAACCGTAGCCCCAAAAGCTATGATCCCTCCCACGCATCCGTGAACCAAACTCCAGCTCCAGTGGAAGGCTCTGTAGAAGGCAGGCTTCAGATAGATTAGTATCGTTAGAAGGAAGGGATAGCTGTAATAAAACCAGGCAAGCTGTTGCTGGAGCGACGAGAAAACTGATAAAGCCTCTACTTTCATAGATCTGTCTGAAGAATCCCGTAAAAGATTGGTGTCGTCCGAGCTTTCCGTTCTTTCACCGAGGGAATGCGGGCGTGAGCGACCCCCGGACGAGGCGTAAACGAGGCCGGAGAGGTGCGGGCGACACAAGCCGTCCAAAAACCGGGGTCGCTCACGCCCGCTCCCTGACCCCGCAGACCGTCCGTTCCGGTTCTGCAGTCGCGTTTCAGGGCGCCTGAAATCAAAAGCTTGAAGAGCCGTTGATCCGGAGACAGTTACGGAGGGCGCAACCGGAGACCCCGGTGCGGGCCAGGGTCTCCGTCTCGGCCGCCCAGGCCGAAGACCGTAGCGTAGACGGATCCACCAGTTGCCGTCTCGTGAAGGGTCCACCGAATAGCTGCCCAGGTGTTGCCGGCCTGAGCACAACTACGATGTAGAATGACGCCATGAAGATCGAGGAACTCGAAGCTGAAGTCCTCAGGTTGGACACCCGGAGTCGAGCCAGGCTGGCGGAAAAGCTCCTGGAAAGTCTGGAAGACCTCTCCGAAGAAGAAAACGCACGGCTCTGGATCGACGAGGCACGGCGTAGAGACGTCGAAATGGACCGCAGTCCGGATACTGGACGCTCGGCTGACGAGGTCTTTCGCGAAGCGATCAAGAGACTGAGAAAATCAAGTTTCGGCTAGGGGTTGTCTGCGGCCCGGTAAACGATCTCTCCCACTGAAGTAAGGTCTCGAGTTACTTTACCAACCAACAACCCACTGCCTGCGCCAATCAGCGTGGCCATAGGGATAGTGGCCCATCCCCACCCGCTTTCATCTCCCTGGTAGGCAAGGGCTCCGACTGCCAGACCAATACCGGCTCCAATTCCAGTTCCGACAAGACCAGGTCGTCGTTTCCAGATCGAAGGGGGTTCAAACGTACGAACTTCACGCACATTGCTTTTCTCAAACGCTATCCGGTTACCGTCGCTGAGGATCACAATGCTGTCGGGCAGCAATTCAACGAAACCTCCCTCTCGCCGTTCCCCATCCATGAGAACGACCCGGGTGCAAGTACCTTGCTCCAGCTGTCCAACCTTCTCCCAATGCCCTGGCGGGACTTCTGCATGAAGTCCGGAAAGCGCTCCGAGACAGATCACAACTCCCAATAACCAGAGCAAGCATCCACCTTCGCTTTTCTGAGCAGTCATTCTTTCCCTTCGCTTGGTGCTATGCTGGCGGTCGATAGGGACGATTGCCGGCCTCTATTTAAGATCCGCAAATACTGCATAATGGCGTCACAGGAAATAACCTCCATGAGAGGCGGCGAGGGTCAGAAATGTGACCCCCCGTCCCCTGCTGAAATTTTGAATCGCCTGAATCCGTTCTTCGCTGCCCATAAGACACCCCCAATACATTCCAGGCCGCTTATTCCTGATTACCAGAACTGGAGTGAAAATGTCGAGTCACGGTTTGAGACACACTTCACCGTCCGACGCCCACAGCCAGTTCGGAACCGGCTTTGCTCCGCAGGTTTCTGGACTGTGTCGAACATAGCGAGACGGCTGGCTGCCGGGTAGATGTAGTTTTTTTCTTGTGAGCTCTCCTCGGCGGTGAGTGGATCCGTTTCGAGGACAGGTGTCTTGAAGCCGCGTTGAGACAAGTCAGGCCCTCCCCTGTAGCTGTCTAGCTACTGTGTAACTTGTTGTTGTAT
>DATGOF010000042.1:0-13641 GCA_035306285.1 Acidobacteriota bacterium
CCCTTCTTCGCCGTTGCCGTCGCAGTTCCGATTGTTCTCGTTATCTATTACGCCTACAAGATGAACCTGGAGAAGATTAAACAGGCGCAGCAACATGTCCAGGAACTCGACGAACTGTACCACTCCACGATTGCCTCACTCGCCATGGCAATCGATGCAAAAGACCAGAGTACACACGGACACGTTCAGCGCGTCCAGGCCCTTACCCTCGGGTTGGCACGTTTTGCCGGTATCACCGATGAAAATGAACTTAAAGGACTTAGAGCAGCTTCTCTCCTTCACGATATCGGTAAGCTGGCTGTTCCCGAATACATCCTGAATAAACCGAGCCAGCTCACCGAGGCTGAAACCGCAAAGATACGTGCCCATCCCTCTGTGGGAGCCGATATCCTGGAGACCATCCCTTTTCCTTATAAGGTCGCTCCCTACGTGCGTTATCACCACGAACGCTGGGATGGAACCGGCTATCCGCAGGGATTGAAGGGAGAGGAGATTCCATTGGGGGCCAGGATTCTGGCCGTTGTCGACTGTTACGACGCACTGCGTTCCGATCGACCCTATCGCCCCGAGTTAAGCAGGGAACTCACCCTCGATTACATCCAGCAGGAAGCAGGACGGGCATATGATCCAAAGATCGTTGAAATCCTGGTAAATAATATTGCCGAGTTGGAAGCCGAGATCGAGCGGGCGGAAAAAGAAACGCCTCAGAGGTCCCTCGTTCAGCTTGAAGACACGCTCGACTCAGCAGCTCGCGACAGTCGTAAGCTCAACAAAACGGTGTTTCACGACATTGCCTCGACCCATAAAGAAATCCAGGCGGTTTACGAGATTTCTCAAAGCATCGGCAAGTCACTCAACGTATCCGAAACGTTGAGCCTGCTGGCCAGCAAGATCAAAAAGTTTGTGCCTTACAGCGCATGTTCGATTTATCTTGTCAGCTCAGAGGATGATCGCATGCTGCCGCACCACGTCTCAGGTATGTACAAAGACATTTTGGATACCGTTGAGGTCAGGCTCGGAGAAGGGATAACCGGATGGGTCGCAGCCAACAATGAACCCCTGGTCGATGTCTCTGCGGCTCCTGAATTTCCCGGTCTGAAAGTGCTTCGATCGGTGTTCCGCAGTTGTCTTGCTGTGCCCCTTTCGATGGACGATAGTGTTGTAGGAGTGATTACCCTTTATTCGACTCACACCAATGTCTATCAGTATGACCACCTGCGGTTAATGGAAATGATCGCCCCTCACGCCGCCGCGGCTATCAACAACGCCATCATCCATGAGGAGATCCAGGAGGACGCCTACACGGATGCCCTGACGGGACTGCCCAATCTTCGATACTTCAATGCTTTTATCGAGGAAGAGCTACGAAGGGCGCGTAGAATCAGTTACCCGGTAACCGTCTTGATGATGGACCTCGAACGCTTCAAGGAAGTCAATGATATTTACGGGCATAAGACCGGTGACAATATTCTCGTCCAGGTCGCTCAGATCCTGAAGAATCAGATGCGACGTTCCGATACCTGCCTGCGCTATGGAGGAGACGAGTTTGTGGGAGTCCTTCCGGGAGTGAACAAGGAACTGGCCCAGCAAACCATTAAGCGCATACAAACGTACTTCGATAATCATTCGATTCCGCTGAATGATGAGAAGACGATCCGGCTGGGTGTGAGCATTGGAGCGGCTACTTTTCCTGAAGATGGAGTAGATCCCGAAAGCCTGCTGTCGGTTGCCGATCACGCTATGTATCGAGATAAGCTCTATCGTGCCACTCGCGCAAGGGGCCCCGGGGCAGTTCTTCCTTTCGAAAAGCGAGCAGACAACGTGTGAAGGGGCCGGCCAATCCTCGACCTCATGGTCAGCGTCATTATTCCTACCTATAATCGTGAGCCTTTTCTCAGACACGCAGTCCAGTCGATATTCGACCAGACTTTTTCCGATTGGGAGTTAATTATTGTCGACGACGGCTCAACCGACGGGACCGCCGAGTTCGCCGTCGGGTTGCGCGATTCTCGAGTTCGTTATATCTACCAGCCTCGAGGTGGAGTGAGCTCGGCGCGCAACCATGGCATTCGCGCCAGCGAACGGCCGTGGATTGCTTTTCTCGATAGTGACGACCGATGGCAGCCTCGAAAGTTGGAGCGGCAGTTCGAAGCGATCTCTCAGGCGCCGGAATTCAGAGTTTTCTACACCGACGAAATCTGGATTCGAAATGGCCGTCGAGTCAATCAAGCGAGAAAGCATCGCAAGTTTTCCGGATGGATTTTTCATCGCTGCCTTCCACTTTGCATCATTAGTCCCAGTTCTATACTGATCGATCGCCGAGTGCTGGAAAGGGAAGGTGGATTTGACGAGCGCTTGCCGGTTTGCGAGGACTACGATCTATGGCTTCGGATTACCGCCAGGCATCCGGTCTTCTTCCTCCCAGAGCCGCTGATTATCAAATACGGAGGGCATTCGGATCAATTGTCGCGAAGTCGCTGGGGAATGGATCGTTTCCGAGTCCGTTCGATGATCAACATCTATAACTCAGGACGTCTGACTCACCAGCAAAAGAGCTGGACCGCGGCCGAGATTGCCCGAAAAGGCGACATACTGGCTAGAGGGTATCAGAATCGCGAGAAAACTCGTGATTCCGCCGGTTTCGCCAGAATGGCGGCATTCTGGAGGAGCCTGGCTGTCTCGCCGACAAGGGTATTCTGTACGTCGAAAGGCAAAGCGCCCGCACGCACCCGGTAGCGGTGTCTGCCGGAAAAGAAGGCGCGGGAATGCCCGTCGCAGGATCCGCTAATATCGCCAGAGCAGGCTTCCACTCCGATCCAGAATAGTATCGCTCCGCCGCCACACCGCCTCTGGAGGGATGTGCATCCACACTGCACCAGGGTCTGCCTTCGACCTGCCCTTTGAGAGAGAAAATGCCTGCTCCCCATCCTGCAGCCTACGGTGTCGACGGCTGTGCAGCAAGCAGCTCCTTTGGCACTGGAATTATCATCTCGAGCAAAGCCTCAGAAAGCGTCTTTCCTTGAGGATCGATTCTCAAGGAAACGGTTCCTCCTCCACCCAGGGATTCGTACAGGAGAAAATTAAGGGCCCAGAGATTGGGTATTTCATAGCGCTTGACCGGACCGCGAGTGATCTCCCCGAAATATGACTTTACTTTCTCAGCTGTCACTGTCTTGCGAATCCACTCGTAAGCCGGCTCAGACCGGGCGACTAATCCAATATTGCAGATGTCTCCTTTGTCGCCGGATCGTGCATAGCAGATCTGACGTAGGGGGACGTTGGCGGTATCAGGCGGCTGAGACTGCTTATCACCTTTAGGACTGTAGGCCGATGAAATACTGTCATCTTGAGGGACAAACGGTTGTGAAGCGTCTTTCCATGGTACGTGGAATACTCGCCCGCTCCTGAGCAGGTGAACTTCCGGTGTGACGAAGTGGGCCGGAATCAAGCAGGGCCAGTAGGCGACCACCTCCTGGATCCGGGGACGAGATCCCACGATGGCGACACCGCTCACGCTGCTTAAGATAAGAGCCGTGAAAACCCGGGCAAACTCTTCCAGCTTTTCCTTTTCTCGGTCACGAGCTCCTAGACGCAGCAAAATCTCGGGCGGATCAACCTGTCGGGCCAGGTGACCGTGACAAGCGTCGTATCCCACCAGTTCAACTGAAGTCTCTTCGAAATCGATGGCAAGACGTTTCCAGAACAGGTCGCTGATCCGTTTGGAACGTGACACAGCATTCGGCCCGCTCACGATCAGCGTCCCGTGAGCCTTGAAACCATCAAAATAGGAAACTGAAACCTTCAGCTGGTGTGGCTTGGGGCGGCCCCGGACCCCCGAGATTCGAACCCGATTCCTCTCGAGCTCTTCCACCTGAATACTCGTAAAATCGGCGACCACGTCCGGGCTGATATAGTTTTTCGGGTCGCCCATTTCATAGACCAGCTGGGAAACGATTGTTTTCCTGTCGACCTTTCCCCCACTCCCGTCTGGCTTAGAGATGACGAAGCTGGAGTCAGAAGAGAATTCGGCTATCGGATACCCCATTTCCTGAAAAGACTCGATCTCCTCCCAGTCGGTCAGGTTGCCTCCGGTTGCCTGTGCGCCGCACTCCAGGATATGTCCGGCCACTACAGCGGAAGCCATTTTGTTCCAGTCTTCCAGATCCCAGCCGAATTCATAGGCAGGTGCTGATGCCACGATGGCGGTGTCTGTCACCCGACCTGTTATGATCAGGTCGGCTCCGCTCTTCAGCGATTCCACGACTGGAGTGATACCCAGATAAGCATTGGCAGTCAGAACTCGATCCTGAATCTCTTGGAAGGATTGTCCAGTATCAAGGTTAGCCAGAGAGATGCCCTCTTCTTGGAGCGCGGGCAATCGGTCTAACAAGTCGTCCCCTGTCACCACTGCAATCTGCAATTGTAAATCTTTCTGAGATGCGATCTCCTCGACTCGAACAGCGCAGTCGAGTGGATTAATGCCGCCGGCATTGCTGATGATGCGTGGCTTCCCCGGCGAAAAATAAGGCAAGCTTTCCCTAAGCTGTCCGATGAAGTCGACAGCATAGCCGAGTGACGGATCTCTCGCCCGCTGTTTCTGAAGGATCGACATCGTGATTTCAGCAAGGAAATCCTGTGTCACGTAATCCAATCTTCCACTTACCAGTTGACGTTTGAGGGCGTGCGGATCGTCACCCCAGTAGCCGCCTGCGTTTCCGACGCGAATCGTCTTTTCCATCGACATGAGACACATTCTAACAATCGGTGCCCCCGGTGCTTGTCGGGACTTTGGTTTACGGAGAAAAGAAAGGGCGACACGGTCTGCAACGGACACTCCCAATGGTTTGCTAAGATCAGTAAGCGTTCTTCGAAAGAGGTTGGTAGAAGCTGGCGCCTTGCGACGAATCGACTTCAGAGGCGCGGCTAAGTGAACAATGTTCGAATCGGTAGGAGGCTTTGCTGAAAAAGGGAGATCTTATACAGCTCACGTTAGATACTGCTGCATTTGAAGGGGTGGCAGTCGGTCGGGTAGACGATTTCGTCGTTTTCGTACCCCATGGTGTTCCCGGCGACCGGGTGCAGGTGCGTGTGGTCCGCAAGAGGAAGCGACATGCTCACGCAGTCATCGAACAGATACTGAATCACTCTCCCGATCGGATTGTTCCGCGATGCCGGTATTTTGGTGTCTGTGGCGGCTGCTCATGGCAGCACGTCGAATATGACCGCCAGCTCGCATTTAAGAGAGAGCATGTCAGAGATCTGCTAAAGAGAATTGGTGGGCTGGAGGGAGTCGAAGTGGCTTTTGTGGTCCCCTCACCATCGCCCTATTACTACCGTAACAAGATGGAATTTACCTTCGGATCGAGTCGATGGTTGACGCGACAGGAGATCGAAAGCGGCCAAGAACTGGATCGAGATTTTGCCCTGGGCTTACATGTTCCGAAGCGTTTCGATCGGATTCTCGACCTGGAGGAATGTCACCTCCAAGGTTCGTTGTCGCATCGGATGGTCAATTTCACCCGTCATTTGTCACGCCAGGAAGGTTGGGAGGCTTACGACACGCGAAGAAATGAAGGTTTCCTGAGGAACCTCGTCATCCGAATCGGTGTCCGGACCGGCCAGCAACTCATCAACATTGTGACTCGGGATAGCCGCCCCGCCGCGATGGAACTTCTGTCATCGAGCCTTCTCGAGGAATTTCCGTCCATTACGACAATCATCAACAGCATCAATCCGGGACGTTCACCAGTTGCATCCGGCGAGCAGCAAATCTACTACGGAGACGGTTACATCATGGAAGAGATTGCCAACCTCAAGTTCAAGGTTACGGCGACCGCCTTCTTCCAGCCGAATACACTCCAGGCCGGGAACCTGTTTCGAATTATTCGTGAGCTGGCCGGCCTGCAAGGCAATGAGACGGTTTATGATCTATACACGGGTCTGGGTGCAATCGCCCTTTTCCTGGCTCGAGATGCGGAGCGAGTCGTCGGCGTTGAGAATCACTCGGATTCTATTCGATTGGCCTCCGAAAACGCCGAGCTGAATCAAATAGAGAATTGTGTCTTTCGCGAGGGAGACGTAGCGGAGGTCCTCGATCGCGATTGGGTTCGCCGCCACGGTCAGCCGCACGTGGTTATCGTCGATCCGCCCCGCGTCGGTTTGGCTGAGAAAGCAGTCGCCAGCTTGCTGTCTATTCGCCCGAAACGTATCGTCTATAGCAGCTGCAATCCGGCAACCCAGGCTCGCGACCTTCAGATGCTGGCCGAAGCCTACCATATCGTCGGCGTCCATCCGGTGGATATGTTTCCGCAGACCTATCACATTGAGAACGTCGCTCTGCTGGAAAGGCGGATGCTGGTGGATTCCATTTTTGTCGATTCGCAAACCACCGCAAATTTGAGTTCAGGACGGAATTGACAGGACGATCTTCCCAAAGTTCCGGTTTGATTCCATCCATTGATGTGCCTGTTGCACCTCCTCGAAAGAGAAAACGCGATCGATTACCGGAACGATGCGACCGGAAGCGATGAGAGGGAGTACCTTTGCTGTGAACTCGCTAACAAGATATGCCTTTTCCTGAAGACTCCGTGAACGAAGCGCTGAACCGATGACTTTCAGCCTTTTTCCGAGAATAATCGACAGGTCGGCTTCCACTCTAGTGCCACCCAGGAGCCCCAAAACAACCATTCGACCTTTTATTTTCAGACTCGAAAGGTTCTGGTGCCAATACGCACAACCCACGAAATCAAGAACCGCATCGACTCCCTGCCCCTCCGTAAGGGATCGGATTCTCGCTGCAAACTCCTCCTCGTAGAGGATTCCGGCCTCAAGACCGAGTTTCTTTGCCCGCTCGAGCTTCTCTGGCGATCTTGCAGTTCCGATAGTGAAAATACCGGCAGTGTGCGCCAGTTGAATTGCTGCGACACCTACACCACTACCGGCCGCGTGTATCAAAAGCTTCTCCCCCATCTGGAGATCGAGCTGATGGAAGAGTGCGTCGTAGGCGGTCAAAAAGGTTTCAGGAATTGCTGCCGCTTCCTCGAAGGAGAGATTATCGGGTATCGGCAAGACAGTTTCTTCTGGAGCTTTGACCCATTCGGCATAACCTTCCCCGGCCAGTAGTGCCATCACCCGCATGCCTGGCTTAAACTGTGTAACTTGACTTCCAACCTCCTCAACGGTTCCCGCACATTCGAGACCCAGAATATCGCTGCGAGTTCCCGCAGGGGCAGGATATCTTCCCTTTCGCTGAAGAAGGTCGGCCCGATTCAGGGAGGTGGCATAATTTCGTATCAAGACTTCGCGGTCTCCTGGTACAGGCTTTTCAACGTTGCGGACTTGAAGAACTTCCGTCCCTCCGGCTTCTGTGACGATGATTGCCCTCATTCTTTTTCCTGGTGGATTTGGCATTGGTCTATAGCCTCTTCTTCAATGATAATAGGCTTCCATGATAACGGGTTAGCGGATCGGCGGGAATGGCGGCCGATTGGCAGGAGCAGAGGGGAGGGGGCCGCCCGGGCAGAGGGACTGCTGAGTGGTGCTTTGCTATAGTGATATCTTTAAGCCGGACTAGGAGCGTGTAATGGATCGAATACTGGCGCTTTTTCAGAGAACGCCTGAGAAGCAAGTCCCCAGGTTGAGAAAAAAGGTGAAGGAACCTCATGGAGAAGCGTCTGTGAGAATGGCGGCTGCACAGAGGCTTGTTGAAATGGGAACCTTCCCGGCTATCCGGGCGCTTCTCGACCGCTTCCTGATTGCAACCTCCCCTTCCAGCGAAGATGAAGTGGAGAAACAGCAGGTCCATGACTGGCTGGTCTCGCTTGGAGAGGATGCGGTCGAGCCCGTCCTGGATTTTCTCCGAACCGAACGCCTTCTTTACTGGCCTATTCGTGCCCTGAGAGAAATACTTCCAGAGGACGAGTTCGTGGAAAAGATCAATGAAGTCCTTCGCTTTCACTGGAAGAACCCACCGGCCAGCTCGGATCCGAAAACAGAGATCATCAAATCGATTCACGGGGTTCATTCTGAGAAGTTGATTGAGACGGTCAAGCTGTTTCTGGATGACGAAGACGATGATGTCAGGCTGGCCGCCATCGGCTATTTGTTCGAGCTTCCAGAAGAAAGTGCCAGAGAGGAGATCTTACGCTGCTATGCTGAGGCGGAAGACCGGCCACGCATTCGAACCCAGATACTGGATCAGTTGGTCGAGAAGCAGTGGACAGTGCGGGGCTTCAGACCGATTTTCGAAGAGACCCTTTCCGATCAATACACGTTGACCCGGGATGGACGCGTGAAACGCGTTGGAGCGTAGCCGCTGTGCGCGGCATCGGGCCAACCCTTAAAGAGCATCATTAGCAAACAGGGGAGGGCGATTCTCGGATGATTAATCATGTTCCAAACACGACTGCCGTCTGAAACGAAAAGCTCCGGAACCAATTGGATTTGTGGTCCGATCCCGGCATGATAACGGTCTTGCTGCTCGTTTTAGGTTCGTTCTCTCTCGTCGAAGGGTTATTTTCGCTTCTCAACGGTTTTCAGTTTCGGCGAATGTTTACAGCCGAAGCCCGACAGCCCTCGCAACACACCGGTGGGAAGGTTTCCCTGATCATCCCCTGTCGAGGGATCGATCCCGGCCTGGAGTTGAACCTGGACGCTTTTTTCCGGCAGCGGCAGGTCGATTACCAGATCCTGCTTGTAACGGGAGACGAAAGTGATCCCTGTTTCCCATTCCTCGAGAGAGCAGCTGCAAGGCGTCCAGAGGTAGCGTGCCGAATTCTTCAGGCTGGGGCCTGTATTGAACGAAGCCAAAAAGTACATAATCTACTCCACGCATTGCAATTTGTAAGGCCGGATGATGAGGTACTGGCCTTCGGAGATTCCGACATCAGGCCGCAACCAGACTGGCTAAGAAAGCTGATCGAACCTCTTTCTGAACCTACCGTAGGAGCCGGCACAGGATTCCGCTGGTATCTCTCAGAAAAAGCGAGTTTTGCCTCGTGCCTCCGCTCTGCCTGGAATGCAAGCATTTTGTCGCTGTTGTCGAAAAAAAACAGCCCTTTCGCCTGGGGCGGGGCAATGGCTATTCGACGCTCGGTGTTCGAATCGTCCGGAGTTAAAGCTCGGTGGCATAACGCTCTGAGCGACGATTATGCTCTGAGCCGAGCCGTTCACGATGCTGGATTGCGCATTGTTTTCCGGCCAGAGTGTCTGAGTTTCTCGTACGAAGACTGTTCCTTCTCCGAGTTGCTGCAGTGGAGCTTCAGGCAAATCGCGATTACCCGAGTCTACCATCCGACGCTTTGGGCCCTGGCTCTGGTCAGTCAGGTAGTCCACAGTTTTTTCGTGTGGGGAGGAACCGTGGCTCTCGTATTTGTCTCGATATCTGGGCGCGCAGGTTTCGTCCATGCCCTGCTTCTCGCCATGATCCTGGCGGTTTACGGCCTGGGGGCCTGGAAATCATGGTTGCGGCTCGACGCCGTGCGCCGCTTATTCGCCCAGGACTGGAGGCTGATCAGGCGCTGTCTGCTCTGCTATCTCCTGTCGGGACCACTAACGTCACTGATTTCAGTGGTTGGGCTGATCAGGAGCATTTTTTCTCGAGAAATTGAGTGGAGGGGAGTCCGGTATCGGATGGTATCTCCCGATCAAACTCGTGTCGTTTCCAGATGAATATGACAGGGGCGCCTTGCCTTTCCGAGAGGACCGGAATAAGGTTAGCCACAGCCGATGAGTGCACGACTGCTACTGACTATCCTGTCTCTTTGTTGTCTGCTGGTGAGCTGCAGCCAGGAAGAACGACAGGAGTCTCGTGTCGGACAGCATCCCGTACCGGAAGATGCGCTGCAACTAGAAGTTACAGGAAGGGTTGGAGGGACGCTCCGGTACCCAATGGCGGGAGAACCGGACACTTTTAACTACCTGGCGGCCGCCAATGCGCGCTCCCGCCTGCTGGCCTATCTAACTACCGCCACGCTTCTCGAGTTCGATGCTGCAGAGCAGGAAGTCGTGGACGGCATCACCTCCAATCACGAGATAGCTCCTGATGGCCGAACCATTACGCTTCGATTTCGCAAGGACCTGTTCTTTTCCGACGGTACTCCCTTTTCCGCTGATGACGTTGTGTATACGCTTCAGCGGATCTACTCTTCCGACTCCAATAATGTCGTAAAAGATACGCTCCTTTTTGATGGCCAGCCGATGGGTATTCGGCAATCGGGACGTTATGAAATCCAGTTGGTCCTACCACGGCCTGTGGGTGCTATCGAGTATCTACTGACGAATGTCCCGATTTTTCCCCGACACCTTCTTGAGGGCCGCGGTGAGCGGATAGAGGATTACTGGACAGTCGACACACCGGCTGGAGAAATGGCGGGCCTGGGTCCCTTTTTAATCGAGCGACACGAACCCGGTCTGCGAACGACCCTTGCCCGGAATCCGCATTATTGGAAAATCGACCGGCAGGGCAATCGGCTGCCCTACTTAGACCGGATCGTGATCGAGTATATAGAAGACCCGAACAATCAGCTCCTTCGGCTTCAGGCAGGCCAGCTTGATCTAATCGATCAATTACTCAGACCGGAAGACATTGAGATTCTCAAAGGACAGCAAGGAGTAGAAGTCCTCAATGCCGGGGCTTCCAGCAATCTCACATTCCTATGGTTCAATTTGAATCCGCAGGTAGCACCGCCGAAGAAAAACTGGTTTCAGGATCGAAGATTCCGCGAAGCGGTCAGCCGTGCGATCGATAGAGAGGCGATTGTAGCCAATGTCTTTCGCGGACACGCCACTCCAGCACTCTCACTCTTGCCCCAATCTCTCAAGCGATGGTACGCGGTGGGTCTGCCGGAAGCTTCGTACGGGGTTGTACAGGCCGAGGCACTGTTGCGCGAAGCCGGCTTTAGATTTACTTCAGATTCGGGGGGAAGACAGCTAATAGGAAGGGATGGAAATCCAGTTCGCTTCACGCTGCTGATACCATCTAACGAGGTCATCAGCCGTACTGCCGCAATGGTGCAGGAGGACCTCGGTGCAATTGGAATCGGAGCGTCAATCCAGCAGGAGGAAATGCGTTCAGTCATCTCGCGTGTGACAGGCACATTCGATTACGACGCGTCGATCATGAATATTGAGTTTCCCGTTGACCCGGCGGATTACTTGAACCTGCTTTTGTCGAGCGGGCCGATGCACATGTGGGCCCCCCGACAAAAGGAACCGGCTACGGACTGGGAAGCGCGAATTGACAGCTTGATGCAACAGCAGCAAATCGTTTTTGACCACGAGGAACGTCACGCCATTTTCAGGGAAGTACAGATGATTCTTGCCGAACAGTTACCCCTAATTCCGTTGTTGAATCGTGACGTCCTGGTGGCATACCGGTCCGATCTTAACAACCTGCGACCAGCCAACATTTTTCCTTATTCGATGTGGAATGTATGGGAGCTTTATCGATCGCCTGAAAATTGAATGCTGAGCGGTCGCCAGTCGTTCGCATGTTAAGGTTTACTCTTCGCCGCATTCTCGAGTCGATACCTCTTCTGCTTCTGTTGTCGGTGCTTTTCTTTGTACTCTTTCAGTTGATCCCGGGAGACTATCTCACTGAAATGGAGCTCAATCCATCAATACCGTCTGAGCGGGTGGAACAGCTGCGTCAGGAGTACGGACTAGACGACCATCTGGTCGTCCGCTACATGAAGTGGGCGGGTCAGATTGTGCGGGGCAACCTCGGCTATTCGTTTGCTCAAAGACGCCCGGCCGTCGACCTGATCCTGGAGCGGCTCGGCGGCACACTCACTTTAACTGTTGCCGCACTATTCGTGACTCTGGCCATGGCGATACCACTGGGCACCCTATCAGCAGTCAGAGCAGGCCACTGGCCCGACCACTTGAGCCGAGCGATTTCGCTTGTCGGTCTTTCTATTCCGGTTCTCCTCTCCTCGGTCCTGTTCCTCTTTCTGGCCTATCAGACGGGGTGGTTCCCGATAGGTGGACAGGAGGGCCTGCAATCTCTGGTGTTGCCGGCACTAACGCTGGCCCTGCCCTCGTCAGCTTTTCTAGCCAGAACCCTTCGGTTAGAGCTGATCGATATTTTGAACCAGCCGTTCATGGTCGCCCTCTTGAGCCGGGGGCTTCCTCGCCGCCGCCTGCTTTATCATGCCTTTCGGAATGCTGCCAACCCTTTGATTTCGCTCACAGGTTTGATGGTAGGCGGACTTCTCAGTGGAAGTGTAGTGGTCGAGAAAGTGTTCCGTTGGCCGGGTTTGGGGTCTCTTATTGTCGATTCAATTTTAACTCGTGATCTTTTCGTGGCTTTGAACTCCGTTCTTCTCGCGGCTCTCTTAATGATTGCTTCAAACCTGATCGCTGATCTACTACTCGCCCTTAATGATCCCCGGATTCGGTACCAATGAGGAAATGGACACGATGGGTATGTTGGCTGGTGATTGGCTTTCTTTATCTGGGGGCGCTGGCCGCTCCTTTCATCGCCCCCTATTCGGCACGGCAGCAATTTAGGGATTTCTCTTACCATCCTCCGATACGTCTTCACTTTCGCGACACCGACGGTCGCTGGCACTGGAGACCATTCGTCTACCGGTATGAACCCCTGCATAGCAGCGAAGGGTACCGAAAAACGGCAGAGCCTGTTTTTGTCCGTTTTCTGGTCGAGGGAAGTCCCTACCAATGGATGGGTAGAACCTGGAGAACACATCTATTCGGTTTGCAAGATACTGGCCAACCGATTTTCTTGCTTGGAACCGATGGCCTCGGACGGGATCTCTTCAGTCGTATGTTGTTTGGAGCTCGTTTCTCCCTGACCGTCGGAGTGGTGGCCGTTGTTATGGCCTCGCTGGTGGGCCTGATCCTGGGCGCGCTGGCAGGTTATGCTGGAGGTTGGGTGGACCCGGTCATTATGCGAACGGTTGACCTGTTTCTCTCTCTGCCCGGCCTTTTCCTAATCCTTGCCCTGCGGGCGGTTTTTCCGCTCGAGCTGTCTGCCGGAGCGATTTTCTGGATGATTGTCCTGATCTTTACGCTGGCGGGCTGGGCTGTCGTCACCCGTGTGATCCGTGGCCAGGTATTGACGCTGAAGACACGCGATTTTGTTCAGGCAGCCCGAGTAGCTGGAGCCTCACATTTCCGGATACTGATCCGTCATATCCTCCCTTTCACTGGCAACTATCTGCTGGTGCAGTCGACCGTCTTTATCCCAGCATTCATCCTGGGCGAAGTGACATTGTCCTTTCTAGGAATCGGAGTCCAGGAGCCGGACGTCAGCTTAGGAAGTCTGCTGGCGGAAGCTGCTACCCTGCGAGCGCTGACCATCTATCCCTGGTTACTCAGCCCGGCTTTCTTGATATTCGTGACGGTCTTCGCGTTTAATCTGCTGGGAGATGAACTCAAGAGCTTTCGAAGACGGCCTGACTGGTGGTAAGGGTAATTCCGGATCAGCGGAGAATAGTCACCCACTTGGCGTCAATGACACAATGGTTCCTCCAATGCAGGGAGCTCCGATACTGGCACGCATCAATGCAATCTGGCGCGTTCCATTGATTCTGGGAATGACCGGGTTCCTTTCTGCGCTCAGTGTTTTCTTTTCTTTGTTGGATCAAACCGGGCGCATGCAACACTGGTGCGCACGAGTCT
>DATGOF010000043.1:0-3341 GCA_035306285.1 Acidobacteriota bacterium
CATACTGGAAGACTCGGCTCACTTGTTCAGGGGCGTCCGGACCGGCAGGCAGCGAAAGTGACCTCAAGGCATGAAGCGTCCGCTCTCCACTAAAATCAACGGAGAGCGTGAAGCCGGCAGGCAACTGGCGTTCAACACTCACTCCGCCTTGAACGGAATAGGGCGTCTGCAAACCGGGATCCATCCGACGAAGTACCTGTGAGGTTCGACCTTCTTCGAGCTGGTCGAGCGGTGGAATGTTCGGGAAGAAATTGGGGTCAGAGATTATAAACTCCTGTTGTCGTGTACCATCAAAGCGGAGTTGCTGAAGCGCCAGCGATTCACTGACTCGATCATAGAAGATGCCGACACCGCCGCGAATGACCGTGTTCGGCCGACCACTACCACCTGCTCCGGGAGACCAGGCAAAACCGAGTCTCGGCGCAAAGTCCAGTTTGTCATCGATATTGGTCTGTCCTTCGTAGCGAAGACCGAGTGAGAGCATAAAGTTGGGCCGCAGTCGCCAGTCATCCTGGATAAAGAAGGCCCACTCCCACTGATTGATAGCCGTCCGAGGGTTTCCAGCGGCTATCGAAAACTGGGTTGCTCCTCCGCCGAGCATCCTGATTTCCTCTGGAGTTCTGCCCAGCTGCTGAAAGAGAATCGTTCTTCGATACCGTTCCAGGCTGTCGATCGCTGTCATGACTGGTTGACCGTCCGGTCCCAGAATGATCTCTTTGTTCTCGTCGAGGAGGGGAGCCTCTCCCCCTCCAAATACGAAAGTCCCTCCGAAGTTGTTGAGAGATACATCCGTAACCCCCTGGCGCATCAGACGCGTTCCGGCTTTGAGAGAGTGCGAACCTGAGGTCCAGGAAGTGATATTGTGCAGCTCCAGTTCCGAGTTCTCGTCAGACGAAGTTCCGTTGGGCGAGTTGCCGCCCATAAAAGCATCCAGTACACGGATCGAGGGCTCGGTGTTGTCACCGATAGTGCCCTGAGTTCCCCATTCCATTTGGAAGCGAGTCTCATTGATCGTGCTAGCGCCCAGGATGGCAGTTTCCCTGAGTTGAACTTCATGCTCGTTACGGAAGCGGTCGAAGGCTCGGGAGGGAAGAGAAAATTCACCAATCCCCTGACCTTCTCGACGATCCCTTGAGTACGAGTAGCGTCCGGTCAGGGTATGGTTCTCGGAAAGCTGATAATCGATACGCGGTGAAAAGCCGGTACCGGTGCGGGGAGTAACCACCGTCTCATTAAAGCGCGTCGGCTGCAGATTTTGGTCCAGGATCTGTGCGTTGATGATGGCATTCTCGTCTATTGCGCGGCGTCTGACATCAACAAAAAATGAGGCCTTATCTTTAATAATCGGCCCGTCTAGATCGATTTCGAATTCCCGCTGCTGATAAGGTGCTCTTTCCGAAGCGAACGGATTTCGAGAATTCAACGCCTCGTCATTAAACTCCACCTCGAATTCGCCGCGGAATTGATCGCTACCGGGTTTGGTCAAAATTTCGATTCGACCCCACCCCATCCGTTCATATTCGGCTGAAAAGGGATTACGATTGATCCGAACTTCTCTAATCGCGGAGGGTGGAGGCATCCGCCCTCCTGAAAAGCCGTCAATATAAACTTGCCCTTCATCACCTCCTGCCATGGCCTGAAGTGCCATGAGAAGCTCATCCGGATCATCGGGAAGCCCCTCCAGTTCCACTTCTCCCAGCACCGTGGCTCCAGCGTTTTCCTCCGGGGACAAACTGAGGCTCGAGGAGTCTGATTCAACCAGTACTTCCTCTTGAGCCGGTGCAAGTTCCAGTTCGACGCGAAGGTCGATGACCTGAGTCGAATCACCGGTAACTTCTACGAAATCGCTGTACGGGCGAAATTCCTCCAGGAACACACTGAGCGTATAGATACCGGGAAGAACATTTTCGAACCGAAAGATGCCGGTTTCATCGGTTCGCGCCACCATGGTTTCTCCGGTCTCAGCCACCAGTTCCACGGGAACGTCTAAAATGACTCCTCCCTGGGGATCAAGAACCGTGCCCCGCACGGTTCGTCCTATTTCCTGAGCCTGCAGCGGATGCAAAGACGAGATCAAGATTAAGACCAGAAACAGCATAGCCCTAAAGTGGACCTTCGCTATCGATGACGCCAACCTTTCCGTGTTCAGGTCAGCCTTCTCCATATTCATAAGAATTCTTGTCCTTCAATGAAACCTTTATCGTGCTTGATTACAACCAGCTGTAACCTGGTTACCTGTCCGTAGAGAAATGGCCCCCGAACCTCATCAAACCAACAGTCAACTTGAGATTCAGCGTTGCGGCTGGCGACCGGACACTGATAACTACGTAACATCGGGTGGATCGTTTCACCCGAGAGGAGAAAATCGGTCGCTCGGACTGATTCCGGCCAGAGAGCCCGTATTCAGGGGCGCTCTTTCTGGTCGTGATCCGTCGGCCCACTCAGCAAGAAAAGAGCGGCGGAACATGCTCTACCATAAACCCAACGCCTTCCACCATAGACTTCCCGCCACCAGCCAGATGCTGATGTTGATTACACTGATCAAGGCTCCCAGCTTCCACCAGGTACCGAGTTCCACGTACCCGGCACCAAAGAAGATGGGCGCAGGACCCGTGCCGTAGTGCGTCATGCTGCTAAAAAGGTTGTTGAAAAATGCCAGCACCAGCGCTGCCAGTAGAGGTGGAGTTCCAGCTGCCACTGCTACGGCTAGAAAGGGAGCGTACATGGAACTGACATGAGCCGTATTACTCGCGAACAGGTAATGGCTGTAAAAATAGACCAGGCTGAGAACCAAAAAGGCTACTTCCCAGCGAATACCCGAGACGGAGCCACTGATTGTTTCGCTGAACCAGGGAATCAAGCCCAGTTCATTGAGCTGGGTTGCCATCATGACCAGGGCCGCAAACCAAACCAGCGTGTTCCAGGCCTCCCGTTCGCGGCAAATATCGGACCAGGTCAGAACACCGCTTAAAAGTAGAACCGATAGTCCCACAAGCGCCGTCGTCGTAGCGCTCATATTAATCTTTGGCCCAAAAATCCAAAGGGTTAGGAGCATGACGAAAGTTGCCAGCATGACCCACTCAGAGGCCTTCATGGGACCCATCTCCTGGAGTTCTCTGCGCGCCAAGCGCGCCGCCCCGGGGGTCTCCTTGATTTCTGGAGGATAGAGCCAGTAGATCGTCAGCGGGATTAGAACCAGGCTCAGCACACCTGGAACCAGCGCTGCGACTGCCCAGTCCACCCATCCGATTTCTATTCCCATCCCTGCTGCCAGTTCTGCCGCCAGTGGATTAGCGGCCATAGCCGTTAAGAACATGGCGCTGGTAATCAAGGTCCCCTGA
>DATGOF010000044.1:0-4085 GCA_035306285.1 Acidobacteriota bacterium
GGGAATGTTCGGCAAGCCGTTTTCAGGCAGGCAAGCGGATAACGATCAAAACTGCTGCGAACATGATGAGGACCAGAATGAGGAGCATCGACATGAGACGCACGGGGCGCGTTCCATAATGAGAAACAAGCCAGAGAATCCCCCAGTTCGCCAACATACCCAGAGTTCCGCAGACTAGGGCCGATAGCTGCTTCTGAGCGAGAGTGGGTTCGACGAAAGTGTCCGAGATAGCGATGTTGCCGCGTGCAAAGTTCCAGCCCAGGTAAACGCCAGTGGCCAGTCCCAGAACCAGGCTCATGATTGTGAAGCGCCGGGAGTAGCCTCGCCCAAGCCGAACCCGATCATGAAAACGCCGAAAGAAGCTGAACTCCACAAGTCCCATAATAACTCCTGCCGGTACAGCTACATGAGCCGGCAGCCATGGACCCGGCAAAGGAAAGAGAAGTGTCATCGAATGTACACACAGCCACCATATGGCTCCGGTAAACATCCAGAGCGTCGCTGACAAAGCGTTCGCAATGGTTCCATCATGCATGATCATTCCATTATTGCGAGAAGCAGAAATCAAGCCCAACTATGCCGAACGGCGTGTTCTCAATTTAGCATCCATTCAACTGTAAGTGCAGTCATTTGTTGCGCCTAGACCGACGAGGATGAAGACTTTCATGTACGAGAAACCGAGGCAACACTTCGAGATCTCTTCGAGGTGTCCAGTTGTGGTTTTTCCATTTTTCTAGTCATTATCAGATTGCAATTGGCGTCGAATAGGTTAACTTAGACCGAAAGTGTTCACTCCCACGTCGGGTCACCATTCGAACTTTTTGGAAAGGTGGAATCAAGTGAAAAACTGGACCTTGAACCGTCGTAGCTTCCTCAAGCAGAGTTCACTGGGGGCAGCCTCACTGGCTGCCATCGGCTTCTCCAGTGGATCAAATGATCCCTCACGAAGGGTAGGGATTGGTTTCGTCGGTGTCGGAAGACGTGGCACCAGTCTCGTTCGGACTCTACTCGACATCCCGGGCGTCGAACTTCCCGCCTTCTGTGACGTAAATGAAGAAAACCTGGCCCGGGCTCAAAGGGTGGTGGAAGACGCAGGGAGAAGCCGCCCGGAAGGCTATTCTCGAGGTCCAGAAGATTACAAGAGGTTGGTCGAACGGGAGGACCTTGATGCTGTCATTACGGCTACTCCCTGGGATCTACATGCACCGGTCATGATTGCCACGATGAAAGCGGGCAAGTATGGAGCTACTGAAGTTAATGCTGCCATCACCATTGAGGAATGCTGGGAATTGGTGGAAACATCCGAGAAAACCGGCATGCCATGCATGATGCTGGAGAACGTCTGCTATTTCCGCAATGTCATGATGATCCTCAACATGATTCGTCAGGGTGCCCTGGGTGAACTGATTCATTGCGAAGCCGGCTATCAACACGACGTTCGCCGCGGAAAGTTTGAGCGTGATATTCCAGAGCTCCGTTGGAGGGGAGAATTCGCCACAAAACACAACGGCAATCTCTATCCCACTCATCCGATCGGCCCAGTCGCGCAGTGGCTTGATGTCAATCGAGGTGACCGGTTCGATTACCTGGTTTCAATGAGCAGCAAGTCGAGGGGGATGAACACTTATGTCAAAAAGGCCTTCACAGCCGACCATCCGAACGCTAAACGAGAGTATGCTCTGGGTGATGTGAACGTGTGCCTTATTAAAACAGTGAACGGTGCCACAGTGACTCTCTACCATGACACCCAGCTTCCCAGACCGTACGATCTGATCCTGCGAGTGCAGGGGACCGAAGGGATCTGCATGGGGTATGAAGAGAAGATTTATCTCGAGGATCGTTCGGAAAAGGCGCATCAATGGGAGCCCCTTGATCGCTATCGAGAAGACTACGAGCATCCAGTGTGGCGCAAACACGCCAGTGTAGCTGGACAATACGGACATGGCGGTGCCGATTTTCTGACTCTTCAGGCTTTCGTGAACGCCGTGCGTGACCGGACGCAGACTCCGATTGACGTCTACGACTCGGTAACCTGGAGCGTCATTTTCCCACTCTCAGAGGAGTCGGTCGCCAATCGCAGCCGGCCAGTCGATTTTCCTGATTTTACAAAAGGAAAATGGAAGAACCGGCCTCCGATCGAGATTACGGAGTTGTAGCAACGAGCGCCCCCTTTTTGAAATGAAGAACCGATCAGGATGATTGACAGTGACAAGCTTTGAAACGATTCTCGAGGACATCTTTCGTCCGATTGTTTCTCGACTCTCTGGCTCGCTGTCATCTTCATTATCGCCCAAATTGCGGTCAACTCGTAAGCTCTTATGGCTCCCCGCAGTGACCGTTTCAGTCTGGCTACTGTTGGTACCTTCCGTAAATGGACAATCGTCGCTGAGCACTCAAGGAACCTGGATCCTCGATAGCGAAGAAGCAGATCAAGTTATTCCTCATCCGGATTCTCGAGAAAGGGGTCTCCAGACCTCGGGTTTGAGTTACGACGGAGATTATCTCTGGTCAATTGGGGACCAGCGAAGCAGCATTCCTGCAACAATTATTAGAATCGATCCAAAAACCAGACTTGTCCTAAAGCCCTATTATTCAATTCGAGTAACAAAGGAAAGTCTTGGAGAAATTCCTTCCCGGCTTCTTCGAGGAAATCCCGACTTCGAGGGTCTCGCTGTGATCAACGAAAGGCCCCGGCGCTTTTTCGCTGTGATCGAATCAGACGGCTGCTACGTCGTCGAGGGAATACTCGACGATGTTCGTGCAGAAGCTCAAGTCACGCGAGTACTTAGCATACGATTCGAGCCGGAACCTGTTTCCGGTGATATCAACTCACGTCTTGAAGGTATTGCCGTTCACGATACGGAGGTGTGGCTCGCCTACGAACGCGACGGGCAAGGGGTTCCCTTATTGTATCGCGGCCACTTGTCCCCGACTTCAGTAGAGCTAACGATCAAGAGAGTTGCACTCCCCCTTGAGAATCTTCCTGAAAGGGAGAATAAGGGTCGAGTCAACTTTAATGGGTTGGACAGCCTTTACGACGGCAGTCTCCTGCTGGCAATTGTTCTTCGAGACCAGGAGCGATTGATATTCTACCGTCCGGAAACTAATGCTGTTTCCTTCGTGGATCTCGACTTTCGATCACCTGACGATCTGCCTATCAAGTGGACTTCCCCCGAAGGCATTGCTTTAGACTCAGAGGGAGATCGACTCTGGCTAATTTCAGATCCCGATTCACAAAGGGGAAACTATCGACATGATCACGAGTCAGAGGCCACGGGATTCTTCAGGACGATGGTTCCTCTACTTTTTGAACTCCGTCTCAGTGACCTTCTTCGACTCGCAACCGAACTCTACTAACTCATTGAACCGGCTGTAGGTTCAAGCTTTCATCAAGGTACCGTCGGCGAGTGGTTCAGGTGCTGGTCCAGGAAGCCGTAGGCTTCTGCACGTACTTCGGAAGGAAAATCGTGCTCTGCCTCCGGGTAACGAACCTGGAGATGGTCCGCAACACCGAAAAGGCTATAAACTTTGCGAATCTCAGGTATTGCCTTCTTAACTCCTCCCACATCGAAGTTGTGATCGTTAATGGGAGAGTTAGAGAAAAACGGACGAGGTGCAAGAGCGGCAATCAGTTCATAGAAGTCGAATGGCACCTTGTCGGGGTCGAGCTGAAACTTATCCCGTATCAAAGGCATATACCGGTCACTGGTCCAACCCCTCAGGTCACCACCGTAGTAGTCGTGGAAAGGAGTCCAGCCACAACTGGAGACAACTGCCTTAAATCGTTCATCGAAGACGGCCACAAAGATTGCGTTATGGCCGCCAAGAGAATGTCCAATGACTCCAACACGCTCAGGATCTACATAATCCTGAGTCTCCAGAAAGTCGAGGCACCGCATATGATTGAAAATTCCTTTCATAGTGCCCGATTCGTAGCGGTCTGAAGAGAAATCATAGTGTGAGTAGTCGCCGAATGATGGGTAGTCCGGAGCCAGGACGACGTAGCCTCGCTCTGCCAATTCCACGGCATAGTTGCGGTTGGGGCGCGGTCCCAAACCAGCAACGATATCCTTTCCAAGAGGAGA
>DATGOF010000045.1:0-2591 GCA_035306285.1 Acidobacteriota bacterium
ATGTAATGAGCAGTATTATCGACTTCACGGATCGGTCCACCTGCGTGCTATTCGGTGACGGTGCTGGCGCTGTTTTGCTGGAGTCCTCCTCTGACCCTGAATTGGGCATTCTCGACTTCGAGCTACGGAGCGACGGCTCAGGGGGACCCTACCTTTACATGCCGGCGGGCGGTAGTCGTCGACCGGCGAGCCATGAGACGGTGGACCAGAAGCTTCACTATGTCCATCAGGATGGACGCACCGTATATAAGTTTGCCATCAAATACATGGTGGAGGTCGCTGAGGAACTGCTGCGCAGGAACAATTTGACGTCCGAAGGTATCGATCTCTTCATTCCCCACCAGGCGAATCTTCGGATCATTCGCTCTTCTGCAGAGCGTTTGAATCTTCGAGAGGATCAGATTGGCATCAACATAGACCGATATGCCAATACCACGGCGGCGACCATTCCGATCGGTCTGCACGAATTTTCAGAAAACGGCCGGATCAAGAAAGGAGACACGGTCCTGCTTGCCAGCTTTGGTGCTGGTTTTACCTGGGGCAGTGTTCTTCTCCGATGGGCAATTTAAGTGCTTCCCGAGTGTGAGACAAACCACAGAAAAACGCAGAGGAGACGGAGTGGGAAGAATCCGAAACGGAGCCGAAACGATTCCGCACAGTTCTTCAGATTATTCGCTCTCCTAGTTTTCGTGCCTCAGTGGTCAAACGAGGCGAGTCCACTGAGGAGTCCACTGAGGCCTGGCACCATTGATCAGCGGCACCTCTAATCAGCTGTAGATTTCGGAGAAAACTCGGCGCTGCTCGGAAGTTCCGAGCATTAGCAACTTGCTATTGCTGGTCAAGATGAGCGAAGGGGGCGGGTTGGTCTCAACCTTCCCGTTCTTATCTACGGCGATGACAATCAGCCCGGTCCTGGCACCAATGTCACTTTCCGCCAGAGAGGTTCCCTCCAATGACCCTGGCAATGGCACAACAAAAAATTCCGTTGACGCTCCAAGGATCATGGGAGGGCGGTTCTGTATTAACGAGAAGACCGTTTCCACTCCCAACACCGAGTAACTCAGCACAACATCTGCTCCCGCCCGATAGAGTGCTTCGAGGTTACGGTCATGCGTCGCACGGCTGATGATTTGAATATCCGGAGCCAAACGACGACAGTAGACGGACAGGAAAATATTTGTAGCGTCGTCACGAGTAGTCAGAAGCACAGAGATCGCGGTATTGAGTCCTGCCTGATCCAGGAGCGTCCGGTAAGCCGCGTCTCCGAAATAAAACTCGTCGGCGATTCCAGCCAACTTGGGTTCCAACTCCCTGTTACGTTCGATAAGGTGGACGAACAGTCCTCGTTTCTTTAGAGACCGTGCTGCGGCCCGGCCAACCTTTCCGCCGCCGATGATAAGAATCGGTCCATCGTCGTTGTCTGTCGAGGTGAACCCGGCCTCGAACTGCTTGATCTGATCGGGCGTGCCGATGATGATCGGCACAGATCCTTCCGTTAATGTCGTAGTCGGATGTGCTGGTCGAATCCGATCCTTCTCCCATATGCCGACGATTGTTATTCCGGTTCGTTCACGCAGCCGAGTATCCCTGACTTGCATTCCCGTTAATCCGGCCCGTTGCGCAGAGAATTCAGCGATCAGGTGGTCTCTGAAGGTTCCTATGGTATGGGCGTGGGATTCTCCCCCATTGACCCTGTTTGCCAGATGCTCGCCCAATCTCTGTTTCAACGGAAGCACATGAGTTGCTCCACTTAGTTCCAGTACATCTATGGAATCTTCACGCTCGGCAAGAGCGGCGATCGGGATGTTCGGAGCAATCTCACGAACCGTCAGGATGACATTGCTATTGGTCATATCATCGAGATTGGCAAAAACGAACCGCGCCCGTTCGATATGTAATCTACGGTAGGTTTCGCTGTTATCGATTTCACCTGTCACGACCGAAAATCCTTCTCTATGTAAAACTGCGGCTCTTTGAGGGTCCGGCTCCAAAACATAGTAGGGAAGCCGGTTGACCTTGAGTTTGTTAATAAGTCCGGGTGCGATATCGTCCAGCTTGCAGATAATGACATGACCCCGTTCTTCGTCAGGGACCGATCGCGGACTCCTGAGGTGTAATTGTGCCTCGAGCCAGGGGACATAAAACAGGCGAATGAAGGTGAATGGGAGCATCACGAGGAGGAGCACAATGCCGCTAAGTAATACGATAACGCTGAATGCGCGGCCGATATCGCTATGAAAGATAATATCGCCAAAGCCGAGAGTACTCATCACGGTTAGCGTCCAGTACAGTGCTGCAAGCCACGAGTGATCTTGGCCTTCGAAACGAAACATAATGAACTGGAAGAGAACTGAGAAAAGGGCAATGACTCCTGCCAGGATGAGGAGATAGCGGAAAAGACCCCGCAAGTTTTCTCGCAGTTCCGGCTGACGGATGAAGTAGACGATTAAAGAAGTTAGGAGCTTCATGATCGTGTGCTCAGTTGTGCCCGCCAGATCACAGAATCAGCATTCAGATCCGAAGCGCACATTATACCCGGCGCGCCCGTGAACCGATGAACTTTCCAGATTGTGTGGAAAGTTCAGACTCAC
>DATGOF010000046.1:0-2978 GCA_035306285.1 Acidobacteriota bacterium
GGAGACCAAAGTTGACACGGGTGTAATGAGCGGGTTTTCTCTCAGGATGCTGGCTCTACCTCTCTCTATCTCTGTGTCTCAGATGGAAAAATCATTCGCCCCGCTACTTGGTGTATTCTGACGATTCGATTTCGATCGGCCTCTGTTCAACGACGTTAATGTTGAAGCCTTTCGTCCCGATCAACTTCTTGGGATGATTGGTGAGGACGATGATGTCGCGGAGCCCCAAGTCGGCTATGATCTGAGCGCCGACGCCGTAGTCCCGGAAGGTAACGGGCTGACCCTCGTCATGCACCGGCTCGTTCTTATAATCCCTGATTTCCTGCAGGAGCCTTTTTCCCTCATCCTTCAGCCGCAGATAGATGAAAACTCCGGCGCCTTCCTTCTCGATCAGTCTCAATGACGCTTCTATTTCCCTTCCCGCCGCAGTCTTGTCGCTCCTGAATACGTCGCCTAGCACGGATTGTACGTGGACTCGAGTCAGGACCGGCCGTTTACTTCTACGAATATCCCCTTTGACCAGAGCGAGGTGTCGCCCACCATCCAGCGCATTCTCATAGAGGTGAAGCTGAAATTCTCCAAACTCGCAGCGGAACGGTGTACTTTCTATCCGCTTTACAAAGCGCTCTGTATTGAGCCGGTACTTGATCAGATCCACGACGGAAATGATGCGAATGCCATGCTTCTTGGAGAACTCCTGCAGGTCGGGTAAACGGGCCATCGTGCCATCGGGATTCATGATCTCGCAAATCACCCCGGCCGGCGTCAAGCCCGCCAACCGCGCGAGGTCCACTGCAGCCTCCGTCTGTCCGGCACGCTCCAGAACTCCGCCCTTTCGTGATCGGAGTGGAAAAATGTGTCCGGGGCGGATCAGGTCATCGGGTGTCGTGTTGGGGTCAATAGCCGTCAGAATCGTCATGGCCCGATCGGCCGCTGATATGCCGGTGGAAACATTTCTCCGTGCCTCAATGCTGACGCAGAAGGCCGTTCCGTGAACCGATTCATTTTCGGCAACCATCAAAGGAATCTTCAAACGATCCAGGAGCTCACTGGTCATCGGCATACAGATCAGGCCACGGCCATAGGTCGCCATGAAATTAATTGCTTCCGGCGTTACCTTCTCGGCGGCCATTGTCAGATCACCTTCGTTCTCTCGATGCTCCTCATCGATGACAATGACCATCTTGCCTTCGGCGATATCTTGAATTGCGGCCTTTACTCTATCAACACACATAAGTGAGCTTCATTTCCCCCAAATTCTGATATTTCCCTAAACGATTCATTATACAGGAGTCTTAAGTTGACTGTTGGACGTAGCGGGTGGCAAGAACTGGGATTTGCAGATACGAAAGGGAGTTGGGGCTTCGTTGGATGCTTTTGGGGTCAATTTCTGCTCAGATTCTGAATAGGACGGCTACTTGATCGGAGGAATCTGCCGAACCCAGCGATAATCCCCGTTTCCCTGTGTGGTTATGCTCTCCAAAAACTCGCGATAATAAGGGGTCTTGTACTCGATGAGCAGTGGATTCTCAGGATCTTTCAAAAAGGTCCAATCGCCTCGTCGATTGTCCTGAACGAGAATGACGGACAAAGCTGTTGGCTGGCCATCGACCTTCACTTCGTAAGTAGATTCGTTCTTGAGCTTTAACTGGGCTGAATAGTTGTTGAGATTGATTTTGACACGTCCCTCATGGATCAAAGATTGATACGACGCGAGTGGGAGCCATTTTGACATCACCTTCTCCGACTCGACGTCCACGCCATTGTCGAAGAGACGGCTTAAGGCGAGGCCTTCTCCTTCTTCAACCGCATCCCTGTAAAAGTGGATGGTGCCCTGCTGAGCAACTGATTCCCATTCGAGAAAGATGTCGGGCCGGAATCGAACAATTCGCAGTATGAACCGAGCCTCACCGTCACCGGAAACGTTCGAATAGACCAGGATCGTTTTGGAACCAAATTCAAGATTGGTTGCCCAGACGACGGGTGCCCTGAACAGCAGGATCCCGATCAATAAACCAGCGCAAATGATTTTCAACATATTTGCTTATCACGTCCGATTCGAGGTTGACCCTCGCACCTTCAACCATCCTTGAAAGGTTGGTGACCTCGTATGTATGGGGAATTATTGTGACCTCGAAAGCAGTAGAACTCAAGCCGGAGATTGTTAAACTGATTCCGTTCACGGCAATGCTCCCTTTCAATACGCAGTACCGGAGCACTTGCTCGGGCGCCTCAATGGAAAAGATCCAGGAATTCCCTTCCTCTCGAATCCTTCTCACGGTACCTGTGGCATCGACATGTCCCTGAACTAGGTGACCACCCAGAAATTCCGTGGGACGAACCGGCAATTCGAGATTGACGCTCCAGCCTGCTTCGGCGTCTCCAAGGTTCGATCTGCGCAGGGTCTCCAGGCTGGCTTCCACCAGCAGACAATCCGCCAGCAGCTGCTTTACCGTGAGGCAGACTCCATCAACACTAATGCTATCCCCCGGCCTCAGTTCGGGAATGACTTCTGGTGCCTGAATTCGCAGCGTTGCACCATCCGCCGTCTGCTGCTTCTCCTGTAAGGATCCGGTCGTTTGTATGATTCCAGTGAACATAATCATTCTCTCGAGAGCGGCAACCAGCTAAGCGAACCAAGGCCGGGTGCTTCGCGGGGTCTGTTTCACTGCTTCGCTCCGACCCGCTTTGATGCCTTTCTTTTCTGATCAAACGCCTGCTTGCGGAGCGCTTCCACCTCCGCCTTTGTCAATCTTCGAGCCTCGCCGGGCTTCAGCTCTCCAATACTCAGCATACCAATTCGAGTGCGTTTCAATCGCATCACAGGATGGCCGATTGATTCGAACATTCGCCGGACTTGCCGGTTCTTTCCCTCCTCCAGAACAACCTCCAGCCACGCATTGTTTCCACGCTTCAAAAGGCGGACAGCCGAAGCGGACATTCGCTCGCCCTCCACTACGACTCCTTCCTCGAGATTT
>DATGOF010000047.1:0-2192 GCA_035306285.1 Acidobacteriota bacterium
TTCGTTTCCGGTGATTCGAATTCCGCGCTATCAAAACAGGCTGGTGCGTTCCCTGCAGACACTGGCGGCTCTCGTTCGATTGGGCCGGGAGGCCGACGTAGTGTTTGCCAATGGCCTGACCTTCGAGAGTACGGTCGCCAGTTCCATTCTCAGGCGCCCCATGATCCTGAAAGTCGTGGGGGACTGGGCATGGGAGCGAGCCTTCCTTCGCAAGTGGACCGCCGCAGATTTCTCTCATTTTCAGCGCGAAAAAGGCGCCCTCAGAATCCGCCTTCTGAAGAAGATTCGTAACTGGTGGGCCCGGGCGGCAGATCGAATCATTGTTCCGAGCTGCTTTCTCGCAGACTGTGTTCGCCAATGGGGTGTTCCGGCGGAGCGAATTAAAGTCGTCTACAATTCCTTCGATCCCCTACCCCTCGCCTCATTTCATTCCGATCCCTTGCCGGTCTCCAGAAACGTGGTGACCGTGGCAAGGCTGGTGCCCTGGAAAGGCGTTGACGATATCATTCGATGCCTTCGGCATCTCGAAGACGTGGGATTAGTAGTGGTCGGGAGCGGGCCGGATGAACCGGCCTTAAGGCGGCTGGCCCGGTCTCTTGGTTTGCAGGAGCGAATCTTCTTCGCGGGATCGAGATCCAGACCTGAGACGCTTGGACTGATGAAAGCCTGTCAGGCTTTCGTATTGAATTCATCCTACGAAGGATTTCCTCACGTGATTCTGGAAGCAATGTCTGTGGGGATTCCAGTCATCGCCAGATCTGCCGGCGGAGTTCCAGAAATCATACAGGACGGGCACAACGGACTTCTCATTACAGACACCGAGTCACTCTGCCGGGGGCTGTCCTCAGTATTGCAAGACAAAACCCTTTCAAAGCGCCTGACCAGGAATGCAAGCGAGGATCTGAGGCGCTTTCGATGGGAATCCATGTACGAACAGACAGAAGCAATCTTGTGCAGGGATTCTTAACTAATGTAGCCACTCTGAGTGCCGCCAGTTTTGCCAGCGGGTTGCTGAACCTGGTCCAGGCGATGTTCCTTGCTAGATGGCTCGGCCCCGAAAATTTCGGCTTGCTGGCTCTTATCATCAGCGTGCCTCAGTTTGTATTCAATCTCTTCGATGCCCGAACCGCATCTGCGGTGATCAAGTATATCGGCGAGTTTCATGCCCGGGGGGACAGTGCACGGGCCGTTATGATGTGCCAGCTGGGATTCCTCATCGACCTGGGGATTTCCCTGCTGACGGTGACGCTGGTGATCATCCTGGCGCCATGGGCCTCTGCGACGATTGTGGGACGCCCCGACTTCCTGGGGCTAATGATCCTATACGCTCTTGCGATGATACCCCGTGCCCTGCGGGGGACTTCGCACGCGGTCATGGTGACCCTGAGCAAGTTCGCCCTCTCAGCCAGGCTGGAAGTTTCGTTGGCCGGATTGCGGACGGTTCTGGTTCTAGTAGCGGTCCTCATCGGTTATGGCGTTGCAGCTGTAATCGTAATACAGGCTATCGGGCTGGCATTGACAGGCATTCTTTATGCCTTTCTAGCGAAGAGACTGATTCAAGAACGCTGGGGAAGTATCTGGAAGCCTTTCCGACGTCGAATGTTGTCGGAAAGACTCGGTGAGATTTTTCGCTTTCTGGGCTTCAGCGAATGGAGCGCCTTCATGGGAATGATATCGGGTCAGCTCGACCTGCTCTTGCTGGGTTATTTTCATGGAGCCACCCAGGTGGGCCATTATCGAGTGGCTAAGAGCCTGGCCGCATCGCTTAGCTATCTTGTCAAGCCGTTACAGCAAGTTACCTATCCTGAGCTTGTAAACCTCTTTTCTCGCGAGGGCATGGAGAGATCCTGGCTGCGCTCGCGTCGTCTGGCCACCAGTTTAGGTTTCCCGCTTGGCCTGGCAGCACTCGCGGGGGTTCTTCTGTTACCCTGGGTTCTTCCTTTACTGGTCGGCTCCGATTATCTGTCAGCGGTTCCGTCTGCCCAGATCATGGTCGGTGGAGCGAGCATCTGGTTGTTCCTTTTTTGGCTTCGACCCCTTTATTATTCCAGCGGCCGTATCAAGTCCTGGACTTTGATCGGGACCATGGCACTGGTCGTGTCTTTGCCACTTCTGATTGTGCTTCTCCCGGCCTGGGGCAGTCTGGGCGCTGCCACGTGGTTTGCAGTGATGAATCTATCGGCCGGAATTGG
>DATGOF010000048.1:0-5025 GCA_035306285.1 Acidobacteriota bacterium
AGGGCTGCGCAGGATACGCTTTACATCACCGCATCCGCGTCATTTTACCCAGGATGTTATCCAGGTTATCGCCTCGGCTGAGAACATCTGCAACCAGGTTCACCTTCCGCTTCAATCCGGATCCTCCCGAATCCTGCGTGCAATGCGTCGCCAGCATGACCGGGAGTGGTATCTCGACTTAATTGATCGCTTTCGCGATTGCGGCCGTCCAATCGCGTTTTCCACCGATCTCATTGTGGGCTTTCCCGGTGAGACGGAATCCGACTTCGAGCAAACTCTCAGCGTCCTGAGAGAGGTCGAGTACGAAACTGTCTTCTCGTTTAAGTATTCGCCACGTCCGCACACGGAAGCGTATAATTGGAATGATGACGTTCCTGAAACCGAGAAAACACGTCGATTGATGATGCTGCAACGTCTCCAGCGAGAAATCCAGTTGAGACTGCATGAAGAACGATACCTCGGTCGCACGTTTGAAATTGTCACAGAAGGGCCGTCGCGGGACGGCAAGAACTATTATGGGCGAACCACCACGAACAAGGTCGTGAATTTCCCGGGAGCACATTCTCCAGGCCGCTTTCTCTCGGTCAAGATTACCGACGTTGGGCCCAACAGCTTTTACGGCGAACAGGTTTCTCCTGGACCTGACGCTTCATCGTAGGAGGACATCATGGAACGGGAATTCAAAATTAAAGGTTTGATGATGGACCCCATCACCAATTCACCCATTGTCATCCTGCAGGACAGTCAGTCGGGAACTTTGCTTCCAATCTGGGTCGGAATATTCGAGGCTAACGCAATTGCGCTCCAGATTGAACGCGTCGACACTCCTCGCCCAATGACCCACGATCTTCTCAAGAATGTACTCCAGCATATGGATATACAGGTTGAGAAGATTGTCGTTACCGAGCTGAAAGATAACACTTTTTATGCCTTGATCCACCTCCGCCGCGATGGGGAAGCATTGACCATAGACAGTCGGCCGAGCGACGCCATTGCGCTGGCTTTGCGGACAGACGCCCCCATTTTCGTAGAGGAAGAAGTCGTCCAGAGCAGTCGTAACATTACGCTGGACAAAGAGAACCTGGATCCTGAAGAGGTCAAGAAGTGGCTGGAAAGCCTCAATCCTGAAGAACTCGGTAAGTACGAGATGTAATTCCGGCCCAAAGGCCACATTCTAGCGCCTTTGAATCTTCCTTTTAGTCGTGCTTTGGAGTGCTGAAGCTCGCTTTCCGCTTTGTCTAGGCCGAGCTTGCTTCGGCTGTCGAGCTGGCCCCGACGGAAGGGACAGTACGTTTCATTCCTTGCATCTGTTCCCGGAATATCCTGTACCTCCAGCACGCAGCACAGGATAATTTGAGGAAACCGTCTTTCCTGGGACACCCCTTTGCCTTTGCACCGGGCTACTCTGATGTTGCTTACCGTACATTCGACCGCTCGAGCTTTGAGTTATCCCAACCGATCAGCTCAGGCATTTTGGACGGGAGCAAGCTTACTCAGGGAGGCGAAAGCAAGGCTTCACACTCCAAATACTCCAACGTGCTCTCAGGAGTCATCAATGCAGGCCGAGGATTGGATGCTAAATAATTTAACATAATATATCTTATACGACGTTCTGGCACTCCCTTAAAATGGCGGGATTTTCAGGCTGAACAGTTCCCTGTTTCACGGACAAATGAGCACGCCGTGGATTCACGAGCTGACCTTGATCTCGAGTTCACGCGGTTCAGCGGTTGGAGTTGTTGAGGCGATCCAGCGCGTAGAAGGCCGCACCCTGGCAGACGACGTCATCACCCAGACGCGACAGTGTGAGAACTGATTTCTCCGAGGAAAAAGGTGGAAAGATCAGCGGCTGCAGGTGTTGCCAGATGAGATCGAGAAATGGCTGGTTCGATTTCATGACTCCACCGCCCAGAACGATACGGTCCGGATTGAGGAGATTGATGGCGGCGGCAAGCGGACCGGAAACGTACCAGGCGGCTCGCTCGACGACTTGACGTGCCCCAGGCTCATTGGCGTGAAAAGCCTTCATGAGATCGGGTGGATCGATCTCCCTGCCCAGTAATTGTCGAGAGAGGTTGCGAAGGCCGGGACCGGAGCAAACCGTCTCCAAACAGCCTCGGTTCCCGCAGGGGCACTCCGCTCCTCGGGGATCCACAATGACGTGTCCGATCTCCGCCTCACCAAGGTTTCCCAGCTGCAGCAGTTGCCCGTCACGGACGATGCCGGCGCCGGTACCAGTGCCCAGAGTAACATACAGCAAGGTTCCCTGGCCCCACTCTGGAAAAGAGCGGGCTTCAGCCAGAGCCGCCAGATTACAGTCATTCTCGATGAAAACCGGTGCTTCAAATACATCCTCGAGATAGCGCCCCGCATCGATGAGCTCCCAGCCACGCTCATGAAAGCAGAAAAGAGGGCGCTCGTCGGAACGGCGAACGGTGCCGCCGAAACCAAGGCCGACAGCATCGATGGTTCCGGTCTCCGTTAATTCGATGCCTGCTTCAGCTAGCTGACGAAGCGTCTGAGGTGCTTCCTGGGAGGGCCGGCGCATCTGCTGTCGCCGCGCAATTAGCTTTCCATTCGAATCGGTGAGGGCAGCCACCAGCTTGGTTCCGCCACTTTCTAAACAGAGAATCGCCATATCGTAATGAGTCTCCCTCTATGATATAAAATTGTGCGTCGGGTTCGAGGTTGAGATCCCTTGTCATCACGCCGCAGCTAGCGGAGAACCGGGAATATTAAGGTGAACATCGCGCAATACATTAAGGAATACAAGAAGCGAAGTCTGGCGGCCCTGGAAGCCATCTCGGAAGAGGATGTCGCTTCCCTCGCCGGGTGGCTGGTGCAGGCGATCGAGGAGGACCGGCAGGTCTTTCTCTGTGGAAACGGAGGCAGTGCGTCGACGGCCACACATTTCGCCAACGACCTCGGGAAAGGAGCTTCGCTGGGCAGAAAGAAGCGCTTCCGTGTTTTGGCACTAACCGACAACCTGTCCTGGATTACGGCTCTGGCCAATGACACGGATTATTCACAGATCTTTGTCGAGCAGCTAAAGAACTATGCGCGTCCCGGAGATCTGCTGATTGCCTTCAGTGGAAGCGGTAACTCACCCAATGTGATCGAGGCGGTTGACTGGGCACGGAAAGAAGGAGTACGCACGGTCGGCATCACCGGTAGACCCGGAGGGAAGCTGGCCGAGCAAGCGGACCTGGTCGTGCATGTGGAGTCTCCACACATGGGACATATTGAAGAAGGTCACTTCCTGATCCAGCACTTGCTCGGGTACTACTTCATGGAATGCTACCCGAATGAGAGGTTGTGATGGCTGAGATCAGAGGTTGTGTCGTCACATACCGAGAGTGGCTTCTTGGATGGCATTACAGGGTGTCGGTTCCGGCCTTGATGGTCTGGATGGTGCTCTGGTGCGGGGCTCCCACCGTCCAAGCCGAGCCTCAAGAGGTCTCGAGAGAACCCGAGATCCGACTGGTGCTGGTAATCGCCGTCGACCAGTTTCGTGGCGACTATCTAGAGCGGTTCAGTCCCTGGCTGGAAGGCGGCCTGGCTCGATTGCTGGAGACCGGTCTTGTTTACAGGGATGGTCACCAGCATCACGCCGTGACCAGTACCGGTCCCGGACACGCCTCAATTGCCACCGGAGTATATCCAGCTCGTTCCGGTATCATCAGCAATGGATGGTTCGACCGTAGCAAGAAAGAAACCGTTAACTGCGTTGAAGATCCCTATTCCCCAATTGTCAAAACCGGCTATTCGGCATCGCGAAACTACGCAGTCTCGATTCCGGACAAAAGCGGCCGCTCACCGGCTCACCTGCTCGTCACTACCCTGCCCGACTGGATCAAAGAAGCGGTACCCGGAAGTAAGGTCTTTGCCGCCAGTCGCAAGGACCGGGGAGCCATTTTGCTGGGCGGCAAGAAGGCGGATTTAGCGGTCTGGTATGACGGTGATACAGGAGAGTTTGTAAGCAGTACTTACTACACCCTGGAACTGCCGGGTTGGTTGAAGGAATTCAATCGTAACCGCTGGCCCGATCAATTTTTCGGCAAAGCGTGGACACCTCTGATCGACATCTCATCGTCATTTGACAAAGCACAGGTGAAAGTGACCGACCAGGGTTGGTTCGACAAGAGTTTTCCTCACGCCATCGGAGGACGTTCGCTCAAGCCAAATGCCTCCTTCTATAGCAGTTTTGGATCGACTCCCTTCATGGACAACTATCTGGCTGAGCTCGGCCGCCGGATCATTCTGGAGGAAGGGCTGGGTGAGGATGGGACGGTGGACTACCTCTCCCTTTCCTTCTCAACCCTTGATTCAGCGGGACACAGTTACGGTCCGAACAGCCCGGAAGTCCTGGACACCGTAATCCGGTTGGATCGGACCCTGGGTGAATTTTTCGACTTTCTGGAGGAGCGAATCGGAATGAACCACGTTCTGGTGGCCCTGTCGTCCGACCACGGTGTAGTCGATCTTCCGGAAGTTCGCAGTCAGGCCGGACTGCCCGGCCGTCGCCTCGGCTCCCAGGACATCCTTTGCTTGCAACGGCAAGGACAAGCATTCCTCAACGCCACGCCCGATCCCAGTTTCAACTGGTTCATCAGTTCCGACTACCTCAATTACGAAGTGCTGGGACATCACAACTTGAAGCGCAGCTTCATTGAAGATCTCTATGCTTCGGCCCTGGAAGAATGTGACTTTATTCAAAAGGTATGGACCCGAACAGAGCTGCTGGAAGCCTCCAAATCCGACGCAGACGATCATTTTCTGCAGCTGTATCTCAACAGTTTTCATCCTGACCGAAGCCCGGACTTCCTGGTTCAGAATGAAGAATATTTCCTGCCGTCGTCGGGATATGGATCCACCCACGGTTCCCCCTACCGTTATGACACTCATGTTCCAATTATTGTCGCCATTCCTGGAACAGAGCCCGCAAAGATCGATCAACTCGCCCGGACCGTGGACATTGCACCTACGCTGGCCGATGTACTGGGTATTCAAACGCCTCCGGATCTC
>DATGOF010000049.1:0-7742 GCA_035306285.1 Acidobacteriota bacterium
TCATTGGTGACGAGTTCAACTTTTGAAATTTCGTGAGAGGTTCGGAAGCCGTCGAAGAAATGGAGAAAGGGCACGCGGGTCTTCAAAGTGGCGCTATGAGCGATCAGAGCCAAGTCCATTGCCTCCTGGACTGACCCTGAAGCCAGCAGAGCGAATCCGGTTGCCCGAGCGGCCATTACGTCGCTGTGATCGCCGAAAATAGAGAGAGCCTGGGCCGCCAGGGAGCGCGCTGCCACATGGAAAACCGTGGGAGTCAATTCTCCTGCGATCTTGTACATGTTTGGGATCATCAGGAGAAGCCCCTGAGAGGCAGTGAACGTGGTGGACAATGCGCCAGTTTGGAGGGCACCATGAATGGCTCCGGCGGCCCCTCCTTCACTTTGCATTTCCTGGACCAGCGGTACGCTGCCCCATAGATTGCTTTGCCCGGAAGCTGCCCACTGGTCGGCCCACTCTCCCATCGCCGAGGACGGAGTTATGGGATAAATTGCGATTACCTCACTGGTCTGGTAGGCAATTCGCGCAACCGCTTCGTTACCATCGATTGTGACTCTTGAGATAGACATCAGAAGCACCTCGCACAGCATTGAAACGCAATCCCTGTGCCAAGCACCGTGCAGATGACGCGTGATAGCCGGAAAAAACGGCGATGCGAGGCAAACACGCACTCGAATCAAGAAACGCCGCGGCATAAGACAGGGTGAAATGACCCAACCTAAATTCCTGAGAGCCTGAATCTACCCACAGAGGCATACACGACACCAGGTCCTGTGCTGGAGAGGACAGGAGAATTCTTGAGCTTCTGAATGCAAGTAACTGTTATTCCTCTGCAGGACGCAGTAGATTGGTTCTAGTATGAAAGCAATGGTGCTTGAGAAACCCGGACAACCGCTCGTCGAAAAGCAGTTTCCGATTCCGGAGCCGGAAGGAAAGCAACTTCTCATAGAGGTCGAGGCTTGTGCCGTATGCCGAACCGACCTTCATGTCGTAGACGGTGAGCTTCCGGAGCCGTCACTGCCTGTCATTCCGGGCCACGAGATCATTGGCATGGTCCGCAGGACGGGTCCTGATACCGAAACCATTCGCGAAGGAGACCGGGTCGGCGTACCCTGGCTCGGTTGGACGTGCGGAGAATGCCGCTTCTGTCGTTCCGGACGGGAGAACCTTTGCGATCGGGCCCGCTTTACCGGCTACACACTACCCGGAGGCTTCGCCGAATTCACAATTGCCGACGAAAGGTTTAGCATCCCCCTTGAGAACGACTCCCCTGCTGCTGAAATTGCTCCATTCCTGTGTGCGGGTTTGATTGGTTATCGCTGCCTGCGCAAGACAGGTGATGCGAGGAAGCTGGGCCTATACGGCTTCGGTGCAGCAGCCCATATTGTCATTCAGATCGCTCGTCATGAAGGGCGCGAGGTATATGCTTTCACCCGTCCCGGAGATCATTCCGCTCAGGAGTTTGCGCGGAGTATGGGTGCTGTATGGGCCGGTGATTCCGACGGCCTCCCTCCTGAAGAACTGGATGCCGCCATTATATTCGCTCCCGTTGGAGAACTGGTCCCGTACGCTCTGAGGGCTGTCGCCAAAGGAGGAATCGTCGTTTGCGGTGGTATCCATATGAGCGATATCCCTTCATTCCCCTATGAGATTCTATGGGGTGAGAGACGCATCGAATCGGTGGCGAACCTCACTCGTCAGGACGGGATCGACTTCATGGAGATTGCTCCGAAAATCCCGATCAGAACCAAAATTGAACCCTTTGTTCTGGATCAGGCCAATCAGGCACTGAATCGCCTGCGCTCCGGACAGATTGAGGGAGCAGCCGTCCTGATTATCAGATAGTCGCCACTACAATCCCGAAGGCGAAAACCTTCCTTATAGCGATAGTGCAATCGAGCCGAATGGGTTCAACAATGTGAGCTGCAGTGAGAAAATTCGCGAGAGCCAATCGGGCTCACAGTCTCGCATCTCACGAACTGAGCGGCAACCATCTCAGGCTCCTCCATGGCATTGGATGAAGTGACATTGTGAGAACGCTGCGTCCAAGTCGATGATCGGATCTCCCCGCTCTCCCTCTTTTTCTGGTCGATTAAACGAAACTGGCAGTCTTTTATGGTATTCTCTCGTCGAAATTGGGAGCCTTTACACGTAGTGAGAGTTGATCAATTCACGTTCAAGTTCTTTTGTCGAAGTTGAGAGTACATGCGAATACACTTCCTTGGAGGCGCTCAGACGGTTACAGGCTCCCAGTTTCTTCTTCAAGTTGAGCAAACAAGATTTCTGATTGAATGCGGCCTTTTCCAGGGACGGCGCAGCGAAACCTACCTCCGTAACAAGACTTTTCGTTACGATCCAGCCTCACTAGATTTCGTTCTACTTTCCCACGCTCATATAGACCACAGCGGCAATATCCCCAATCTTGTGAAAAGCGGATTTAATGGGACCATTTACGCCACAACGGCAACCGTCGATCTATGCCAGTTGATGCTTAGGGACTCGGCCTACCTGCATGAAAGGGATGCCCAATGGGTGAACAAAATCAGAGGAAAGAAAGGCGAGGGTGCGGTCGAGCCCCTTTATACGATCGACGATGCCGAAGCGGCCATGAATCAGTTTGTTGGGATTCCCTACAATCGTCCTTTCCGCATCAATGATGCCGTCTCGGTGACCTTTCGGGATGCCGGCCATATCCTGGGTTCGGCGGGAATTCTTCTGGAGATTCACGAGAAATACCGAAAGATTCGTCTTGGCTTCAGCGGTGACGTCGGCCGTAAGAGCATGCCTATCCTGCGCGACCCCGATTACCTCCGCGGCTTGGACGTGATGATCCTGGAGTCCACATATGGTAATCGCATCCACAGGCCGTCGACCGATATGTACGAGAGGCTCAGCGCCCTAGTCGAAGAAACCACCCGGTTGGGTGGCCGAATCATCATCCCCGCCTTTGCTGTCGGGCGAACCCAGCTTCTGGTGTATATGCTGCATAAACTGACGCTGCAGAACCGTATCCGGGATATTCCGATATTTGTTGATAGCCCGCTCGCCTGCAATGCCACGGAGGTTTTCCGGCTTCATCCTGAATGCTTCGACCGGGAAACCCATCGCCTCTTTTTCCGAAACCAGATGGACCCCTTCGGTTTCGACCGGCTGGAATATATCCACGACGTCGAGGAATCCAAGAGGCTGAATTCATTAAATTACCCACACATCGTGATCTCGGCCTCCGGCATGGCCGAAGGTGGACGAGTTCTCCATCATTTGAAGCACAGCATAGGCGACCCCCGTAGTCTGGTTCTCTTCGTGGGATATGCGGCGGCCGAGACACTGGCTCGCAAATTAATAGACGGACATCAGCAGGTGCGCATTTTTGGAGAAGAGTATCAGGTACGCTGCAAAGTCGCCGCAATGGACGATTTCAGTGCCCATGCCGACCGTGACCAGCTTCTGGAATACGTGAGCCTGCAGTCTCCCTCACGACTTAAACACCTCTTTCTGGTCCACGGTGAACCAGAGCAAGCCATCCCTCTACAGTCGGCCATTCGAGAGCGTGGTTTCAGAAGGGTAGAATATCCCGCCTACGGCGACGTAGTGGAACTGTAAGCGTAGGGGGAGACCAATTGGAAATCATCCGACGCATGATCGCTGGCCGTGTTACTGGCGTCTTCGGCCGGCTGTATCGTCCTCCCGGACAAATACCGGTTCTCCGCTCAAGTAGGTTCTCAGAGGCTGAATGTCCTTGATCTCATCGACCGGACAGGTCAAGAAGTCACGGTCCAGGATAACAAAGTCCGCAAATTTGCCTTCTTCCAGAGAGCCGGTTCGATCTTCCTGTCTCAACAGGTAAGCATTGTTCCAGGTGTAAAAGCGAAGAGCCTGCTCTCGGCTCAAAGACTCTTCCGCGTGAAGGGATCCTTCATATCCCCTCGCCTTGCGAGTAATCGCAATCCACATTCCAAGGAACGGATTGTAAGGATTGATAGAACGCAACCCCCCTATTTTTTGCATATGATCGCTTCCACCGCCCGCTATCGCATCATGCTCAAAGATAGTCTTGAGCGGCTGAAAGTACCGTAGCCGCTCATTTCCAAATTGGGCTGAGAGCGTTCGAGCATCGAGATAAAGCCATGCCGGCTGAATATCCACCACCACTCCAAGACGCTTCATCATTTGAACCGCTTCCAGGCTCATAAAATTGGAATGAGTAATCGAGGAACGGGTCTCTCTGACCGGCAACCCCCGGTCATGGAGTTTTTCGTAGGTCTCGAGAAGCAGATGGACAGCCCCATCACCAACAGAATGAGCGGTAAACTGGAGACCCGACTGGATGGTCGTTGCCACGATCGATTCGAGCCGATCCGGTGGGATGAAACGTACACCGCGGTACTCAGGATCGTCGATCGAATAGATCTTGCTCACGCCCCACGGCTGGCGCATGTAGGCGCTTCCGGTCAGCATCCCGCCGTCTAAAAAAGTCTTGATCCCCACGATGCGCAGCATGTGATCTCCCCTGACCAGAGGATGGAGACCCACTTTCTTGATATTTGCCAATACTTGGTTAAGGTTGCCGTCAGTATCGATATAGTGAGAGGCAGCTACTCGGACCGTTAACTCTCCGTTATCGTATAGTCTTTTATAACGATCAAGAGCGGAGGGGCTGGCCGACCTGTCTCCTATGGTCGTAAGGCCGTTCGCGTTGTAGTCGGCAATCAACATCTTCAGTCGCTGGTAGCGATCTTCCCCGGTGGGCTCTTTGGTACCTGTGTTCTCGGGCACGTCGATGTAATGTTCATACTTTCGAATGACTCCCGTGGGTTCACCTGTTTCAGGATCCCGCTCAATACGTCCTACACCGTCGTCGACATAATTTCTATCAATCCCGAAAGCCTCGAGAGCCAGCGAATTCAGAGCTGCGTCCGGGCCGGTCGAAAACACAACGGGATTTTTCGGAGCAGCCTCGTCGAGTTCCTCGCGAGTTGGATATCGCTGTTCATCCAGTCGAGTGATAAAGACCTGCCGAACCTGAATCCAGTCACCTTCATTCAAAACGCTTGCGCGCTGGCGAATATAGGAGAGCACATCGTCGATGCTCCTCATATCGGGAATCGGGTGGTCGAACTCCGTCATAGAAGCACCGCTGGGGTGAGTGTGAGAATCTATCAGGCCGGGAATAACCGTCTTTCCCTCTAAATTGATAACCTGGGTATTGGCTCCCCGTAACTCCAGGACCTCGGCATTACTCCCGAGCGCCACAATTATTCCATCTCTCACAGCCATTGCCTCAACGATCGAGTCATTAGAGTCGACGGTAAGAATCTTCCCCGAATGAATGATTAAGTCGGCATTCTGAGCCAGGATTGAAGGCCACGCCAACCCGATCGCAGCTACAAGAAGCCCGATTCTAAGAGCTCGGATGAAGGCTGCACGTGGGGCCGTGTAGAAACGTTTTGTCCGTCTTGTCGACGAGTTGCTCGAAACTTTGTCTTGAGAGCGAGAACCCTTCGAAAGGCCTGTTATTGGTCTCATCATCATCTCCCTTGAGAAAGTAGGGTATGGTGGTTGCACGTTGATGTTAGCTGAATTCGAGATGAGAAGTAAGATTGATCTCGACGTGTCAAAGCTGGGACTCAATCCACTGCGTCTGGAACAGAGCTTGCCTGTACTCAACATGTACAGGCTGCTAAGCTGAGGATGGCGGTCGGTAGTGACTTCCGCTACCCACTGCTCAGGTAAGGGTGGAGTCCGAGAATGGCTACTGATGCTCTAATCTACATTCACGTCATTGGAATCGCTATCGTCTTCGCGTTTGGTTACTATCTTGGCTCGCGAAAAAAGCACTGAACAACTTAAATCGCACTCTGCCCGGGTTATCTGGTCGATCCGATGAAGGTCTCGGTGGCACGGGGAAAAGCGGTCTGGGCAGCCACTATTCGGCTGTCAGTGAGACGCAAGCGACCTTCCATCAACTACCTGATCCTGTATCTCAACTCACTAGACCCCACCACGCGCTGGTACAAGATCCGAGTGACTTTCTGCCGTCCACAAGATCGCGTCGATCCCTGCGAGCACGAATTCGATCTCTTGGAGTTTGGCTCAGATCGGCCCTGCTGTGCCTTCTGAACCGGCTACGTCACTTCAGACCCGCTCCGGGCTAGGCAGCCGCCTCGAAACTGATGAATTCCAGGCCGTATTAGAATCGTACCTTTACTCGTCCAAACGCGTCAGGATCCGGTCTGCCACAGCTTCACCTGCCGATATACATTCGGGGATCCCGACTCCTCCGTAGTAGGCACCTGATAGTACCAATTCGGGGTATGCGTCGACCATCCGCCGGATCTGCTTCAAGCGCTCGCTGTGTCCGACCAGCAGCTTCGGCAACGCTCGTCCCAGATGGCGGACTCTGGTCAGAATCGGGTCACAAGAAACCCCGAGCAGACGACCCATCTCCTCGTGCACCAGTTGAATCAACTCGTCATCCGACTTCGACTCTCGCGCCCTGCGACCATCATGGATGGCACATCGAAGCAGCACGAAATTTTCCGGGCAACGGCCGTCAAACTTCCGGTGTACCCAGGTGCACGCATCGAGTACTTCGGCTTCCGCTGCAGAAACAATAAAGCCAAATCCATCCAGAGGATGTGGAACCTCCCCTGCAGGGTAAGCCAGGTAAACCAGCGTACTGGATGAATAGAGAATTTCCCCCAGTCTGGCTGAAAGTTCTCGGTGGAAGTCCCGTAACAACCTTGAAGCAACCGGGGCTGGTGTTGTGACTATCAGGTAATCGTACGAAGAGCTGAAATCAGCGGTCTCGATTTTAATCCGTCCGTCCGCTTCATGGGCTACCCGCAGAACTTCTGTCCCGGTGAGAAATTCCACGTCCGGCAAAGCATTCTCCAGGGCTTCAACCAGCCGTTGCATGCCGGCTCGCAAGGTGAGGAAGGCCGAAGCTCCAGTCCGTGTACCGTTCAATGGACGTTTTCGAAGACCTCTCCAGAGGCTGCGATACTGTTGCTCAATACTCCGCATCTCGGGTAGCGCACTGACGGTGCTAAGCTCATTGATATTGGCTGCGTAGATTGCACCCACCATCGGCTCGACAAGGCGTTCAGTAAATTCCCTTCCCAGTCGCCGTTCAAAGAATTCTGAAACGCTGAGATCACCGTTGCTGGGTGATATAAACGGCTCTAGGAAGACCCTGAGCTTTCCACGCAAGCTTAGCGGAGCCGTTCTCCAAAAGGAACTCAGGCGGACGGGTGAGAGAAATGCCATTCCGTCGGGATACGCGAGCAATTGGCCGTCGAGAACCACGTAATTCTTCCGCTGATAATCGTTGGATCCTAATAGCTCGTCTCCGACACCGAGTTCCTTGACGAGACGGACAGCAGCCTGCTTATAAGACACGAAGCCCTCAGGTCCCCATTCCAGAAGAAAGTCGCCTTCTTGCTCAGATCGAATCACGCCACCGAGAGTTTTCTCTCGCTCGATGACCTGGATTTGTAGTGCTTTCTGGAGTTGGCTGCTCTTCTTCTTTAGGTAGTAAGCGGCGGAAAGTCCGGAGATGCCTCCTCCCACGATACCAACGCGCCTGACTCGACTCATGGACACATTCTAGCAGCCTATACGGATCACACGTCTTCGGGTGAAATGACCTGCTCTCGTCAACTGGCCGGGTGAAATGGCCCGCTCACAGCGACCCGTCCCGTTTAGTTCCCCGCTAACCGAGACCTGCCCCTTTACTGCCCCCC
>DATGOF010000050.1:0-2412 GCA_035306285.1 Acidobacteriota bacterium
GCCGAACTGTGCCGTAGAGAGGCCTCTTCGTCACTATCCAGCTTCTCAAGCCTGACGGTTGCCAGGTGGGTCAGCTTTCCATCCTGGAGGAGCTGATAATTCATCGACACCGCAATAAGAGGATACGGTGAAATCATCCAAATGCTCCCCTGAAAGTCTTCTTCCGTCAAGTCGCCGCTACTTTGCTGCCAAGTACCATATCCTTTCAGCAGAGGTGTCCTTTCCTGGACGATCTCCCCTTCTGCCGAAATTAGATAAATTCGAACATTGAACCAATAGGGCGTTGTATTGGTTACGGCAAAGCTGGTGAAAACGTCTGCTTCAGACTTCTGGATCACATTCGGAGCCAGGTAGATAAGCTGGGTCACTTGATGAAGCGGCTGATCTCCTTCTTTTCGAGCGGCCTGTGCTGGATGCGACAGGAGGATCAGCAGACAAAAGACCAAGAATCGACTAACGGCAATTTTCATGTTCTCTACTTTCAGGATCATCGCTGCACTTACAGATCATTCCTAGGAATGCCTTTAGCAGCTTGTGTTCCATCCCAAGACTCGTGCTGTGGCTATCGTGTAAGTACCTCTTAAGGAAGAGGTTACTTACAAATCGGTGATCCGACCGTCTGCTTCCCGGAGCGTTCGCTGGGTAACACCTTACCCATTTCGGTAATCCTCTTCCGGATATCCCTTTAATGACCGACATGATGTCACGTTTGACGTGATACCTCGATTCCCCCATATCCGCCATTTTAATTTAATCTATCATGTTGTAATCCGTTGTCGGCCAGACGTCAATGATTCTTTACATTGTTCTGTGATATTTCTCACAGATTCTCCGATCCCGCTTATTTAACCTTCAAACCGTCGAAGGAAAAAATCGGAGGAATTCACTCATGTACTGGAAAATCCTGATCTCAACCACCCTGATACTGATGCTGCAGGGGGCACTTCTTGCAGATAGCCGCAGTGCCCGACTCGAATGGGATCCGAACTCCGAAACCGATATCGCCGGATATAACGTCTATCGTTCCACAGGAAGCGATGGGAATTTCGTTCAGCTCAACAGCAGTCCCATCTCGCCGACGACCTTTACCGACAGCACGCTCAGCACTCATCAAATCTACTACTTTGCGGTGACGGCCGTTAACACCTCGGGTATGGAAAGCGACTTCTCAGAATACGTGTCGGTAGATCTGATCTGTCGAGGCGATGCAAACGGCGATGGGCAGAGAAATGTCCTGGATGTCGTGAGGATTCAGAACTCAATCGTTGGAAATCTCTCTTTGGACGGGCCCGATGCAATCGCGTCCGATCTCAATGCCACGAACTCAATAGACGTACTGGATACAGTGCGCCTCTTGAACTACCTCGTCGGAAACATTTCCCTTCCCGACTGCCCTTAGGAAACAACGATGAAGAAAGTAGCTTTTTTCAGATTAATACCGTTCTTTGTAGTCGTTCTTGCCGTTAGTTCCCTGCTCTTTGCGGGTGACCGGGCAAGAGCCCAACGCCAACCAGGTATTGCAATTGGTGCGCCGGCCTTTGCAGAAGGGCAGCCAGCCAAAGGCGTGTCCGCTCTCGAAGGATCAACCCTGCGGAAGGAACGCCTTGCACACAGTGGTTCGAAGACTCGAGTCTTTCCGTGGCTCGCTCTGTCAGGGGATTACGTCAAGGAGTTGCGAATCGACAATGCTGCCGAAGGCCTCAACCGAAGCCGGTTGATGGTTCTGAGCAGCCGCGAACTTGCGACCTGGGACATTGGCTTTTCAAAGCACACGGTGTCGAGTCCAATTCCACGCGACACGTCAGCCATTGCGATGCGATCCTTGCGACCGAGCAACGTCTTCGTCTTGTGGAAGCGGTGGGATCGAGTGGAATGGGCCGACCCGGGCGAAGAAGGTCCTCCCGTCGACCTTCCGCCTAGCAACTCTATCTTCCTTTTGGAGTTCCAAGGCGAGGGAATCGTAGCACTCCAATTCGAGGTCGATGGAACAGCGTTCGAAGTGTTCCGGTCTGCTCAGCTTCGTCCCTCGGTCAGCTTCTTGTCTCGACATGATGTTGAGGCGCAGAGAACCAGGGTGGCTCTTGTGGCAACCGATTTGCAACCGCTGGATCCCCAGTTTGCACTGCTTGCCACCGAGAACTCTGAAGCATTACCGGAGGTGCTGAACGTGATCGCTTCTGACGCTGAAGGGAATAGCGTTCCGGTACAGGTTGACTTCACTCTCATCACACTTGACTAGGGGAAATTATGACTTACGGCAGACAGCTTCGGGTGTTTCTATATCTGGTCGGCATCGTCCTTAGTTTTTCGACGATAACAGCATTCGGCCAAAAAACCCTCTCAGTGCCCTCAAAATCGGGTAAACCTGGCGACCAGATCACTCTAACCGTTAATGTGAATTCCGGGGATGGG
>DATGOF010000051.1:0-3605 GCA_035306285.1 Acidobacteriota bacterium
GAGTTTCGAGATAGAAAAAGGGACGATGAAAGCACCTGCTGCTATCGATTTCGTCCAAAGGTAAGCCGAGACCTCCCAGCCCCACATGACTCCCTTGGCAGGGGCGTCGTAAACTCGTCGGATATTTTCGCGGAGGACATCTCTTGCTTTCTCCAGGGTTTTCTTTTCATCTCCTCCCTTCGGCACCAGAACGTCGTGTCCGGGTTCTCCAGTCAGGGGATGGCTGGTCAATTGGACAAGCATCTGCGACCCGTCGGCCTGCCTGCTGCGCTTCTCTGCATACCTCGCATAGTGGCCTACACCAAACGCCTGAGAACTCCACATGTAGTCCGATGATTGCTCCGTCAGTGCAGGTTGGATCGAGGCCTGGTCTGCCTCAATATAGAAGACTTTCGGCTTCGTGCCCTTTTCAGGTTTTCTGGTCGTTACCTGCTCACGGGCCAGGAGCTGGGATATTTCGGAGTCCGGGTCATCGATATCTCCCGAGACGATGGCGTGTTCCGGGCAGACATTGACGCAAGCTGGTTCGAGAGCCAGCTCGATACGGTGGGCGCAGTAGTTGCACTTTGCGGCGGTGTGTGTCTCCGGATCCAGATAAAGGGCGTCATAAGGACAGGCCTGCGTACATGCCTTGCACCCGATACAACGCTGCTTATCGAAATCGACAATACCGTCCTTTCGACGGAACAGGGCCGTTACCGGGCAGATTTCCACGCAGGGGGCATCATCGCAGTGATTGCAGCGCATGACCGAGAAGTGGCGCCGAGTATTCGGAAATTGTCCCTTTTCGATGTACTTGACCCAGGTGCGGTTGACGCCAATGGGAGTGTTATGCTCGGCCTTGCAAGCCACCGTGCAGGCGTGGCACCCGATGCATTTTCGATTATCGATAATGAAAGCGTAATTCATAGATTCGTACGGGGCTCGAAATTGTTCGCGTAAGCAATGCGAAAGGCGATCAGAGATCACCGAATTGCTGCCCGTCGCCCAACGATAATGCCTCCACTCACCCTTCTTCAAGCAACCACGTCTAAATTCACGGCAACGAGCCAGAAGGCGTCTCGCGATCAACTCCTGTTCCCTTCAATCCTTCCGCTTTACCAACATCAAAAGCAACGATGACCGTATCCTCGATGACCGTATCCTCGAAGATCGGAGGTCCAGTCTGTTTGGCGATAGACCTCGATCCAGCCACTGAAATCGACGGCAGGTGGAGTGTGCGTTGATACGTGTTTAAAATCCGGCAGTGTACCCGCGAGTCACGGCGTCACTGAGCAGCCGGCCGACATCTAGAGAGGCTGCAGTTAAAGCGGCTATCTGGACCCAATCACTTTCCAGATCCTGCCAAAGAAGTTCGTTGCGAAGAATCTCGGCTTCCTTTGAATCGATACTCCCGAGTGTACAGAGGAGCTGGAAGCGGACCTTCGGATCTGATTCGCTGTTCATGCTGAGAAGAGCAGAACGCAGAGCAGAAGAAGATAGTCGTGGCTCGGCCAGTCGAATGGCGTTCTCGCGGACTCCGGGCGACTCATCCTGCAGTGCCGTTTCTATCAGGCTCTCCTCCAGCAATCCGAGACCATCAAGCGTCCAGAGAGCATGTACTCGGGCGACCGGTGACCGACTCTGTTGAAACAGGCGGATCAGCGGTTCAACAGCCGACTCGCTCCCCCGATCGATTAGAAGTCTCTGGGCAGTGCGGCGCCACCAGATGTTCGGACTCTCGAGGTACGAAACGAACTCTTGATCGCTGGCTTCGGACAAATCGATATCGACAGCGTACTTCAGTGACCCTTTGGGTACAATCCGGTAGATTCGGCCGCGATCGCCTCCGTCATAGAGGACCTGAGGCCCCCGTCCAGGGCCGTGATAGTGATCATCCATCCATTCCGGGTGCTCGATAGATCGACGGTAATAATCCAGAAGATAAAGAGCTCCATCAGGCCCAATGTAGAAATTGACCGGTCGAAACCAGCTATCAGTCGAAGCCAGGAATTCGCGATTCTCGGGCCATCGACGAGCAACAAAGGTGGGACCGGTATCACTCGAGTGATCAGCATGGACCAGGTTATGGACAGGCTCTGCTACAAACGACGTACGTTCGAAGCCCGGCGGGAAAGCTCCGCCAAGATAGAGAGTCAGTCCACATGCTGACGTTAACTGTCCCACATCTGTCAACATTGCATGTTCTGGGTTCTTAGTTATGGGAAAAACTTGGGCCGCATTGCCATGGTCGGACAGGTCTTGCAAAGCGGAGCGGACAAGCAGCGATGGATTTCGTTGGAGATAACGAGCGGCAACCACTTCCTGTCGGACATGGTTCGAGTTATTCAAAACAAAATGCCGACCCCACTCGTCGAAGGTGTGACCGTACTGAGAGGTTCCCGAGAGCATTTCCAACTCGTAGGTGTCAGGACGGAAACGAACGTTCCTGCCATCCGCATTCGTATTGAGCACAGGCGCATCAGGATGGCCCGGAAAAAAGATACGGCTGCCACGATCTCCAAAACGGTCTTTAAAGATCACGGCCGTGACGGCAGGCTCATGCGCCAAATAAATCCAATTATCGAGTCCGTAAAGGGGCGTGCTGACCAGGTGCTGGGGATTAGAAAACGCAAAGCCCGTCAGGACGATTTCTCGGATATCAGCCTGCCCGTCGTTGTCACTGTCCTCGAAATAAAGGACGTCGGGCGCGTCAATCACCAGGACCCCATTCTTCCAGCGGAGAATCCCGGTGGGCATTCGTAGCTGATCCGCGAAAAGGGTGCTAGTCTCAGGTTTCCCATCCCCGTCGTTATCTTCCAGTAACTTGATACGACCGGTACGGGCGAGGTCCAGCGGATAGCCCGACATTTCGACAACCCAGATGCGACCCAGTTCGTCCACTTCCATAGCCACCGGATCCATCACCAGAGGCTCGGCCGCGAACAGTTCGATTTCAAAACCCTCGGCTATTTCAAACGTTCTTAGCGCTTCCTCCGGGCCGAGCCCGGGAGACGGACCGCTACAGCCCCCCAGCAGGACCAGGACAAGGATCCACGATCTCGGGCTCAGAAAAGCAAAACAATTCATGATCAACCCCCAAAATCCTGGACGAAATCTCGTTTGCGGATCCATACGCTGCACAAAGAAGCCGTCTTCCCTGCGTCACTGAACTCAAAACTCAGGGGATTAGAAAGACGCAGCTCCAGAGCGAACAGCTTGAGGGTAATCCGGACCGGATTGCAGATCAAGGCTTGAAGAAAGGTATTGGACTCTCACCCCCTTTAGTCGACGGACAAGGGGCGACAAGCGGCTATTCAGTCGTCTCTCTTAGTTCCGCTTCAGTTTGCGTGAATCCCTGGGTTGTGGTTACCATCCTTTCGACGGGCAAGATGCCCGTCGATACATGACAGCCAAGATGGCTGTCCTACTGTCCCGGCTGCAACTTCGGCGGTAGAACAGGCATCCTTGCCTGTTCCGTTCCCACAGGCATCCTATAGGTGGTCATGTCCTGACCACCTATATTTTTGGAACACAATCTGATAGGAGTCGGGAAACCGCGCCGCCGGACTACGAATTACGGGCATCTTTATCGTTTGAACGATTAAGGCAGGCCCTTCGAGTCC
>DATGOF010000052.1:0-11982 GCA_035306285.1 Acidobacteriota bacterium
CGGGAGCTATCCTGCCCTGTTGGATTAGCTTACGGGTGACGGCCAGGGTCGTTCCACCAGCCGGTTCGGTGAAGATTCCCTCGGTGCGGGCCAGCAGATCGATGGCCTCGAGGATTTCTTCGTCAGAAGCTGTTTCCCCCCACCCATTCGAATTGCGGACTTCACGCAGAACATACGGTCCATCGGCGGGATTTCCTATGGCGATCGATTTGGCCAGCGTATGAGGTTTTTCCGGCTCGATTTGATTTGAATTTCGGTGGAGGGCATGGACAACAGGAGCGCAGCCTTCAGCCTGAGCCGTGTAGATGCGGTAGGAGCCCTTCACCCAGCCAAGCGTTTGTAGCTCGCGAAAGGCTTTACTCACCTTGGGAAGCAAGGTCCCACCGGCGGTGGGGAGAATCATATGATCGGGTAAGCGCCAGCCGAGTTGTTCGGCAATTTCGAAGCCCATCGTCTTCGCGCCTTCAGTGTAGTAGGGGCGCAAGTTAACGTTTACGAAGCCCCAGCCGTAAGCGTCTCCGATCTCACTACAGAGTCGATTTACATCGTCGTAGTTTCCTTGGAGAGCGACAATTCTCGGACCGAAGATCAAGGAACCGGTGATCTTTGCCTGCTCAATATCGTGGGGAATGAAAATCAAACTGGCGTAGCCGGCCTTTGCGCAATGAGCCGCCACTGCATTGCCCAGGTTACCGGTTGAGGCGCACGCGAAGACTTCGTATCCGAGTTCGCGCCCGCGGGTCAGCGCAACGGATACAACCCGGTCCTTGTAGGAGTAAGTGGGATGGTTGGCGGAATCGTCCTTGATGTAGAGATTCTTTACCCCCAGTTCTTGTGCCAGGCGGACCGCTTTGATTAAAGGGGTGTAACCGGAAGTAAGACCTGCTACCGGCTCTCCTTCGACTGGGAGAAGCTCCTTATATCGCCAGAGGTTCCGATCACGTTTGCCGATCACTTCTGGCGACAAGGCCCGAGCAAGTCTATCGTAATCGTAGATGACCTCCAGCGGCCCGAAGCAATTGAGGCAGATATAGCTGCGATCGGCAGGATAATTTTCACCACATTCTTTGCACTGAAGCCCCTTAACAAAGCTCATAATCTCTCCAGAAAGGAGTTTAAAACCAAAAAAAAAAGCCCTTCCACGTCAGGGCAGGGCTTCAACGAATTCAGTATCGAACTCATCTCTCAGCCTCCTGAGGAGGACTGCGGGAGTTAGCACCTGGTCAGTGTTCGTATCCTGACTGGTTGCTGTGGCTTCCGAGGGCCCGATCCCTACACCACTCTCGATAAGTGAACGTGCGATAATAAACGCTTTAGAGAGAAACTGTCAAGTGATCATGTATCCGGGAGGCCTTCGAAGACCTATCCCAAAGGTCCCGGAACGGTCACCCGAACGAAGAGCGGAAGCAAGTGAAAAGCGGCAAAGAGCAACTGGAATTCCAGCGCCTGGTCGAACAGGCCCTAATGACTCGGTGCCACCTAAGGACTGGCGATCGTGTAGTGGTCGCCCTCTCAGGAGGGCCTGATTCGGTCGCTTTGCTTCACGTATTCGTGGAACTGTCAGTAGCCTGGGATCTTGATCTTCACGCGGCGCATGTCAACCATCAGCTGAGAGGCAAGGAGTCGGACGGGGATGAGCGATTTGTCAGGGAGCTTTGCGACACCCTGGGCGTCGACCTGGTGGTCGGTAGGTTCGATGTTGGACGTTACACCGGCAACCTGGAGGATAATGCGCGACGAATACGCTACCGGTTCCTCTTAGAAAATGCGCGCAAAATGAACGCGATCATCGCGACTGGACATACTCTGGATGATCAGGCTGAGACCTTTCTGATGAAGCTGGTGCGAGGGGCGGGTCCTGAAGGGTTATCTTCGATCCATCCGGTCCTTTTTGAGTTGAGTGAAGAAGAGACGCAATCGGCCGGGGTGAATGTGGCTCAAACCAGGAAGTCCTCAGCAGATCCTGTTCGGATCATTCGTCCCTTGCTGGACATTCGCCGGTCACAGGTGTTGGACTACTTGCGTCAGATCGGGCTGGGATATCGTTTAGATCGGACCAACCAAGATCTCGGCTTCGATCGAAATTGGATCCGCCATTGTTTGATACCGCTTCTTGAAGAACGCCTGAATCCACGTATCGTGGAGACGCTGTCCCGTAGTGCCACTCTTTTCTCTGAGCTGGACGAATATTTAAGAGACCAGGCCGACCGGTTGGAAGGTGCAGTTCTACCGACTGCCGGAGAGATCGATATTTCAGCTATCCAAGTTCTACCCTTGCCGCTGCAGAGGGTGCTGGCCCGGCGTGCCATCAGAAGAAACAGTGAAGCGGTAGAGATTTCTTTCACCCATACCGATGATCTGCTCGCGCTGTGTCGGGCTACCAGCGGAAAGAGCATTAGCTTGCCGGGAGGTCTCAGAGCCGCCCGCGAATTTAACCGGATCAGGCTGAGTTCCGATTTGGAAAGGCCGAAGGCTTTTTCGTACTCGTTTCGTGTACCCGGCCAGGTGCATGTTCCAGAGGTGGGTAAGATACTGACGGTGGCGCATGCTCCTTTAGAAGGGGCATCAGAACGCCCTTCTCTTGACAAGTTGACAATGAAGGGAATTCAAGAGACTCTCCGCCTGCCGAACAAGTGCCGGTTGACGGTTAGAAATCGCCGGCCGGGCGATCGGGTGCTCCTTCCGTCAGGATCTTCCAGGAAACTCAAGCAACTGTTCTTAGAACAGAGGGTACCTTTGAGAGAAAGGGATCGGTTGCTTTTATTGGAGTTGGACGGACGAATAGTCTGGGCCGAAGGTTTGAATGGCCGGATCATGAAACCGGAATCCGTTTTTCGATCGGGTAGGGGTGACGTGTCTCTTGTGGAGATGTTCGTCTCGTGCGAAACTTTTCTAGCTTGAAGGCTCTCTAATAAATTAAGGCCAGATGCCGATAAATGGAGGAATGGGAATTGGCGTGGAGAAGCGATACGCCTTCCTGTTAAAATAAGACAAATAGGCTCCAGTCAATGATTCCTGAGAATGAGAGGTCAGGTCAAAATTCACAACTGGAGATTACTTCGAAGGGAAAGTCGGAGTGGCCACCAGGGCACGCCTCGAAAGCGATTAGACCCGGGGTGTCAGACCAAATCGCATCTTTTCCAGAATAACATTACGGGAAGAGAAGCAGGTTGTCCTCCGCCAGGAGACAGTCTTGAGTGAGTGGTCGACAGGCCGGAAGCCTCTCCTGGAGGTTCGATTTTGAACACTACTGCAAAGAACGTTTTCCTCTGGATCGTCATCGTTGTTGCGGTTGTTGTGTTGTGGCAATTTCTCAACACAGTCAAGAACAGCAACATAGATGAGATCAACTATTCCGAATTCACCCGGATTGTATCCAACGATCAGATTCGCAGCAGTGACAGTACTCCGGTGGTGATGACCGGGAACATGATCGAGGGTATTTACACTCAGGGCGGGGCCGAACGTAAATTCAAGGTACTCGTTCCTAAGGGTTCTGAAGACACGATCGCTCAGACCCTCGTCGACAAGAACGTCATTGTCAAAGTTGCGGAAGATGATCAGGGTGGCTGGATCTACATGATCCTGACTTCCTGGTTCCCGATCATTCTGTTTGTTGCTTTCTGGATCTTCCTCATGCGCCAGATGCAGAGTGGTGGGAATAAGGCGCTTTCGTTCGGAAAAAGTAGAGCCAAACTGTCGACCAACCAGCAAAAGAAAGTAACTTTCAAGGACGTCGCCGGGATCGAGGAAGCCAAAGAGGAACTGCAAGAAATCGTCGAGTATCTAAAGGAGCCACAGAAGTTTCAGAAGCTGGGTGGACGAATTCCCAAAGGAGTCCTGTTGATGGGGCCCCCGGGTACCGGAAAGACCCTCCTGGCGAGGGCTATTGCGGGAGAGGCGAACGTTCCCTTCTTCAGCATTAGCGGTTCCGATTTCGTCGAGATGTTTGTCGGTGTCGGAGCCAGCCGGGTTCGTGATCTCTTCGAACAGGGCAAAAAGAATGCGCCCTGTATCATCTTCATCGACGAAATTGACGCCGTGGGGCGGCACCGAGGTGCCGGTCTGGGCGGCGGTCACGACGAGCGAGAGCAGACTCTGAACCAGCTTCTGGTCGAGATGGATGGATTCGAATCCAATGAGGGGGTCATTCTCTTAGCTGCTACCAACCGTCCTGATGTGCTGGATCCGGCGCTCCTCAGGCCGGGCCGATTCGACCGCCAGGTGGTTGTCTCTCTTCCTGATATCAAAGGTAGAGAGGGAATTCTCAAAGTGCATGTACGTAGAATTCCATTGGCCGACGACGTCAATGTTCCAGTTCTGGCCAGAGGGACTCCAGGATTCTCCGGTGCTCAGCTTGCCAATATGGTAAACGAGGCGGCACTGATTGCCGCACGACAGAACCGTAAAGCCGTCACCATGGCCGACTTCGAGGAAGCCAAAGACAAGGTTCTGATGGGGAAAGAACGCAAGTCCATGGTGATGAATGAGGACGAGAAGCGGAACACTGCCTATCACGAAGCGGGTCATGCTCTCGTTGCTTATATGCTTCCTGAGTCGGATCCCTTACATAAGGTGACCATCATTCCGCGAGGCCGAGCTCTCGGCGTGACCATGCAGCTTCCTGAAGAGGACAAGTACAACTACACCAGAGAGTACATGGAGGCGTCGATCGCCATACTGCTGGCCGGCCGAATTGCCGAGGAATTGGTTTTGGGCAGTATGACCACCGGAGCTTCAAACGATCTGGAACGGGTCACCAATCTGGCTCGAAAAATGGTGTGCGAATGGGGTATGAGCTCAGAGCTCGGTCCTCTTACTTTCGGGAAGAAGGAAGAACAGATTTTCCTGGGCCGAGAAATAGCCCAGCATCAGGATTACAGCGAAGACACGGCCATTAAAATCGATAAGGAAGTTCGGCGAATCGTGATGGAGGGATACTCCAGGGCCAAGCAGATCCTCGAAGAGAATCGAGATGCTCTGGTCCGGCTGGCTGAGGCTCTGCTCGAGTATGAGACCCTCAACTACGAAGAGATCGCGAAAGTCATAAACGGGGAGAAGATTCGGCGCGATGACCCGGAGACGCCTCGTCCTCGCCCCACTCCCGAAGAGGAGTCCGAAAAAGGAAAGTCGATCTCTCCGCTGGTCAATCCCAATGAGAGACCGGCTACCGCCTAGTGGCCTCTTTCGCAAGGCATGGTTGGCGCGGCTGAGAGTCCGATTCGCTGGTCAGGCTCGAGTCGAGGTAAGCGGTGCCGCCAACGTCTGACAGGGGGCTCGCAGGATTTTCTCGCGGGCCGCTAAAAGAGAACCATTCCGGCCAATACAAGTATTCTGGGAGAAGCAGAACCGGGGGGAACGAACACGTCAGGTCGTTTCCCCCGTTTTCTTTTTGACATAAAGATGAACTCATCGATAGCCGATTTCGAAGTGTTTGAGCGCCGAGAGTACCTGTTTCGAGCGGGCGACCGTGAAATTGAACTCGGACGTCGAACCTGCCTGATGGGAATCGTCAATATCACGCCGGATTCTTTTTCCGACGGAGGCCGATTCCTCGAGACCTCGGCAGCTATAGACCGCTGCCTGGAATTGGAAAGCCAGGGTGTCGATATCGTCGACCTGGGAGCTGAGTCCTCCAGGCCGGGAGCGGAGCCGGTTTCGATGGAGACTGAACTGAAGAGACTCCTTCCGGTTCTTGAGGCAATTCGTCCACAGCTCCGCGCGATGATCTCTGTGGACACCTGTAAGTCCGGAGTTGCCCGCGAAGTTCTGGAAGCTGGCGCCGACATAATCAACGACATCAGCGCGTTGCGGTTTGATCCCGAGATGGGTGAAGTAGTCAGCGAGTATCGTGCCGGCCTGATCTTGATGCATATGAGAGGAACACCCGCTACGATGCAGCAGCTACCTCCCAGTCCCAATATCCTGGCGGAGATTCGCCAGGATCTCCAGATTGCTGTTGATAAGGCTCACAATGCGGGCATCGCTCGTGACCGGCTTGTTCTCGATCCCGGAATCGGGTTCGGCAAGACAGTTGAGGACAACTTGAAGATAATAAACAGGCTCGAGACTTTTGCCGACTTCCAGCTGCCCATTATGGTGGGAACGTCACGCAAGAGCTTTATTGGAAAAATTCTCGACCAGCCGCCCGATGAGCGTCTGATTGGAACCGTTGCATCCTCTGTTGCAGCTGTCATGCGAGGAGCACACATTATCCGAGTACACGATGTTGTAGAGTTGAAGCAGGCGGTTGCCATCGTGGATTCGATACTGGCTGAAAAAATACTTTGATAATGGGCGAACTGATCGCAACACTGGCAAGACTCGGAATTCGTGATCTCTTCGAGATCGCCGTAGTCGCCCTGTTGATCTATCAGTTTCTCGTCTTCATCAAGGGAACCCGCGGCTGGCAGATGACGCTCGGAATAACCGCCCTGGTTCTTTTTTACTACGTGAGTCGCTTTCTCGAGCTTGCTACCGTCGAGTGGCTACTGGCTAATTTCTTCACTTATTTCGTTTTTGCCCTGATCGTAATCTTTCAGTCCGAGATCAGACGGGGCCTGGCAGAGCTCGGGAGAGGACGGATCTTCAGGGCGCTGACCAACAGCAAGACTCAAAAGGTGCATGAAGAGATTGTGCTTGCGGCAACGACCCTGTCGAGTCAGAAAATCGGGGGCCTGATTGTTATTGAGCGCGGGATCGGACTGAAAAACTATATTGAAAGCGGCATTCGACTGGACGCCTACCTTACTTACGATCTGCTGGTAACCATCTTCAATCCCCACAGTCCATTGCATGATGGAGCCGTGATTGTGCAGGAGGACCGGATCAGTTCTGCAGGTTGCTTTCTGCCTCTGACACTGGATCCCTATCTCAGTAAAGAGCTGGGAACCCGCCACCGCGCCGCTATCGGTATTACCGAGGAGACTGATGCAATAGCAGTCGTAATATCGGAAGAGACCGGTACCATCTCTGCAGTTCATCAAGGCGAGATTACGAGAAATCTGGATGGCCCGCGTCTCTTGAGGTTCCTCCAAAAGGCCGAAGAGCAGGATTCGCCGGTTGGCCTTGCCGAACGAGTTCGATCAGGTGAAAGGAAGCGGGAAAAAGCGGTATGAATTTTCTTCGCAGCTTTCTGCTTAAGAACATCGGACTGAAGGCAATTTCGTTGCTCCTGGCCGTCTTGCTCTGGTTCCAGATTGCGGGGCAGCAGGTCGTACAGCGAACCGTTTCTGTCCCTGTGGAATTTATCAATATGCCGGTCGGCCTCGAGATCACGAATGATTACACGAAACGAATCAATGTCTTAATCGCAAAGCGGAGCTCCGCTAAACTCGACGAATCTCGACTTGCCGCGGTGTTTGATCTCAGTGATGCGGAACCCGGGATCGAGATCATTCCAGTCTCTGACACCAACATTCGCGGAGTTCCCTACGACGTAGAAGTGATCGGAATAGAAGAGCGCCGGATTCGGTTGGAACTGGAACGCACGCGCCGGAAAATCGTGGAGGTCAAGCCGGAGATTATTGGTGAGCCGGCTCCCGGGTTCGTGCTCCGTGAAGTCCGCTTAAGCCCCGCCGAAGTTCTGATCAGCGGTCCGGAGTCGCGGGTAGCCAGCGTAACGACTGCTCAGACTGAGCCGATCAACATCACGGGCCGACGCCAGAGTTTTGTTCAGGACGCCTACCTGGATCTGGAAGATCCGCGACTTCGTATCGAAACAGCAGCTTCGGTCGAAGCTCATGTTGTGATTGAGGAGGAACGGCGCGAAGTACCTCTGGGTCGGTTGCCGGTAGTGCAGGTCCCGCCGAATCCGCCGGTTCGCATTGAACCTGCCCAGGTGGAAGTGTTCGTCAGTGTGCCGGTTTCTTACCAGGGGGAGATTTCGCCGGAAGACTTTAGGGCCGTCGTCAGAGTTGGGGAGCTCGATTTGGAAGCCGGACCTGTAGAGATCACTCCAGAAGTGTCGATCCCGGATCAGTATCAAGGAGTCGTTCGAGTCGAACGGGTGGAAGCGGTGCGGGTAGTTCTTCGACGATCCCGTCCAGCATAATAGTCCTTCGGTCAATGCCTTTACATTGTCAGACGACCGCTGATCCCGTATTCCTCAATGCGGCTACGATAATCACGAGAAAGAAGATCAAATTTATGAGCATAAGTGAAAGACTTTTCGGAACGGATGGAATTCGAGGTCGTGCGGGTGAATTTCCGCTTGATGCCCAGACGGTTTACCGGCTCGGAAGGGCATTGGCTCGGGAAGGCCGCAAGAACGTGGTCATCGGCCGTGATACCCGAGCCAGTGGGGTGTGGCTCGAGCAGGCTCTGGCTGCCGGAATCGAATCTGGCGGAGGTGAGGTCCAAAGAGCAGGCCTCATTACCACCCCAGGAATTGCTTACCTGGCTCGAACTCTGAACTTCGATGCCGGTGTTGTCATCTCCGCCTCTCATAATCCTGCCCCAGACAATGGCATCAAGATTTTTTCAGCCCGTGGACTGAAGCTTCGCGATGCCGAAGAGGACGAGATCCAGGCCCTGTTTATGGAAGACATCGCCCGACTCGATGAGTCGATACTGGTGGAGTATAGTGCCCCTGAGCTCTTATCGGCATTTGATGAGGAGTTGGTCGAACGGTATGTACAGTTTCTGGAGACTGTGCCGGCAGGCGGCTCCCTTAAAGGACTCCACGTCGTGCTGGACTGTGCAAACGGAGCTTCGTCCCATGTTGCTCCTGAAGTTTTCTCTCGTCTCGGTACCCGCGTCACTAGAATCAATTGCGAGCCGGACGGCCGCAATATCAATTTTCAGTGCGGGGCGCTCCACCCTGAGGGCCTCGCCGAGAGAGTGGCGAAGGAAGAAGCCGATTTTGGTGTAGCTTTTGATGGCGACTCTGACCGAGCCATATTCGCCGACCAGAACGGCACGATTCTGGACGGTGACTACGTCCTTTACATTCTCGGCAAACAATTGCGGGATGAGGGAAGACTCCCTTCCCGGACTATAGTGGGAACCGTAATGGCCAACTTCGGGCTGGAGAAGGCTTTAAGGAGAGAGGGATTGACTCTGGTGCGAACGTCGGTGGGCGACCGCTATGTTTTGGAAGAGATGCTGAGAGGAGACCACAATCTGGGCGGCGAACAGTCGGGCCACGTCATCGTCAGAGAATATTCACCTGCTGGAGACGGTATCCAGACGGCTCTGCTTGTGGCACAAGTGCTTTCCAGTCGTAGCATGACACTCGACGAACTTGCACGGGGCCTCGAGAAACTGCCACAGGTGCTGGTCAATACACGTGTCAAAGAAAAACGTGATTTGAGTACGTTACCGATCGTTTCCGACAAGATCCGAGCTATCGAGAAGCAGCTTGAAGGTCGCGGACGAGTTCTGGTGAGGTATTCGGGCACGGAGCCTCTAGCCCGTGTGATGGTAGAAGGGGAGGACGCGGCTGAAATAGAGGCCTACGCCCATGACATAATTGAGAGTCTTCAACGGGTCCTGGGAGAGGAATCATAACCGTTCAGGCCGGCGGATCTGATTGAAGGAGTGAGTGAATCGATGCATTCTTCACGCACAGCTCCGGAGACGGAGAACAAGATCATACCGCGGAGGTTGCTCGCTTCGCGAGTGTCTGAGTTAAAGGCGGAAGGAAAGAGAATTGTTTTCACAAACGGTTGCTTCGATCTCCTCCACCCAGGGCACATTCGTCTGCTTGCGCGAGCTCGTAAGCTTGGTGATATCCTGATTGTTGCGTTGAATTCCGACGAGTCAGTCCGTCGTCTCAAAGGCACCAACCGCCCTATCCTTACGCTTTCGGAGCGGTTGGAGGTAATCAGTGCCCTGGCTTCGGTCGATCTGGTGACCTCTTTCGAAGAGGACACACCAAAAGAGATCGTCGACGAAGTTATCCCGGATGTGCTGGTCAAAGGGGGTGACTGGGCGCTCGATCAGATAGTCGGACGAGAAACCGTGGAATCAAATGGTGGGCAGGTCATCGCAATTGACTTCGAAGAAGGCTACTCAACCTCAGGTATCATCAATCGAATCAGAGAAAGAGCTGAGTCAAAGCTCGACCACTGATTCGGAAATTTTGCGGCAGCTAGCCTGCCGTCTCGAAGATGCCCGAACGTTAGAGGGACTGGGTCCGACCGGGTCCGCCATGCTGGTCAGTGCCGCCTTCCGTGAGTGGGGCGGCCCTCAGGTCTGGGTCTGTCATGATAATCGTCAGGCCGAGCTTTTTGCAGAGAACCTGCGCTTCTTTCTGCCTCCCGACAGAGCCTCTTCAGTCTTGATCTTTCCCGGAATTGAAGCGAATCCCTATCTTGGGCTTTCCCCCCACCCTGAGATTGCCCAGCGCCGGGCCACCGGACTCTGGATGCTTTCCCAGGGTTTCCAAGGGATCCTGATTACCACGATAGCTGCGCTGGCGAGTCGGTTTGTCGCGCCCGAAAGCTTTCTCGGACAGTGTGTTTCTCTGGAAATGGATTCTTTCTTCCCACGCGATCATCTGATTCAAATGCTCCGCTGGATGGGATACGTAAGAGAGGATCCAGTCAGTGAGCGAGGCGAGTTTTCCTTTCGGGGCGGTATCGTCGACGTTTTTTCTCCTTCTCGGCGATACCCGGTTCGGATTGAATTCTTTGGTGACGAAATTGAATCAATAAGGGAATTTGACCCCTCCACACAGAGGTCAGTACAGATGGTTCCCGCCTGCGAGATAGTTCCCATGAGGGAAATCGTTATCAGTGATAACGACGTTGGGAGATGGCACGTGCAGGCCCCGGAGTTCTGGAATGAAGTCAAATTCGCCGATTCCCTCCAAGAAAAGCTGCAGTTCACGGAAAACAAGGAAAGCTTCCATGGATTCGAATACCTCATTCCGCTGGTTCTCAAACTAAAAGCAGGCCTTCTCGATTATCTACCCGACCCACCGGTCGCGGTGTTTCTTTCCGAGTCGACCGAACTGGCTGCCGCCTTTCGTGAACACGACCGATTTATCGCTGAGGGGTACGAGGACGCTCAACTCGAGGGCAGCCTGTGTTTACCTCCATCTCACCTTTTCTTTGAAGGTGACGATGTTCTGGCCACCTTACGGCAGGGGCGCTTTTTTCACATCGAGAGGTTAGCTGAAAAGCCGGAAGGGCCAGTCGAGTCGTTCGATTTTCGTCCCGAGCGCAAATACCAGGGACGGTTTCAGGACATTCTCAAAGATTTGCGAGCCTGGAGGCAAAAAGGCGAAAAGGTCATTTTTGTAACGCCTTCGGCCGGTAAAGCGGAACGAGTTGAGAGTATCTTGCGCGAATACGATCTGTATGCGCGGCGCCTGGAAGGCCCATCTGATCTCGACACAGCGCTCGAGTATCCAGTTTCTATTGTCGTGGGTCACCTTTCGGAAGGACTTCATCTTCCGTCCTTCGGCCTTCACTTCCTTACCGAGGCTGAGGTTTTCGGCGAAAGTCGGTTGAAGGCTTCTGTTCGCAAAGTTCAGCCCAGAGAAGCCCTGGATCGCTTTCTCTCCGATTTCAGAGACCTGAAGCCAGGAGATTACGTTGTTCATCTGGAACACGGGATAGGGATCTTCGAAGGGTTGAAAAAGATTGGAGTGGAAGAGGCTACCAGCGAGTTTGTAGTCCTGAAATATCGTGATGATGCCCGTCTCTATGTTCCGATTAGCAATCTTGACTTGATTCAGAAGTACTCCTCAGCGGGAGAGGCAAAGCCCAGAATTGACAGGCTAGGCGGGACGTCATGGGAGAAGACGAAAATCCGAATTAAGCGCTCGGTCCGTGAGCTCGCGGAGGACCTGCTCAAACTCTATGCTCGGAGAGAAGTAGCTGAAGGCTATGCCTTCTCGCAAGATGACGAGTTGATGCAAGAATTCGAAGAAGCCTTCGAGTTTGAAGAGACACCGGACCAGGCGGCGGCTATCCGAGAAGTGAAAAAGGATATGGAGTCCTCCCGGCCGATGGACCGCCTCATCTGCGGCGA
>DATGOF010000053.1:0-2909 GCA_035306285.1 Acidobacteriota bacterium
CGAAGAGGAATCGGGCACGCTCCGGATTAGACCGGGACAACATTCTGAAGCGATTCTCACGGTTGAGATACTCAGAAAGCGGGACTTTTGGAGGTCTCGAATCAAGCTGAAGTGGATTCTTTCCTTCCTCGACCAGAGCTGGATTGTACCGGTACAAAGGCCAGTATCCGGACAGTACCGCGGTCTTCTGGTTCTCCATCGCAGTAGCCATGTTGATACCATGGGCGATGCAATGGCTGTAGGCGATAATCAGAGAGGGCCCGGGGTAGGCCTCTGCCTCGAGAAAAGCCTTCAACGTATGTTCGTCTTTGGCCCCCATAGCCACGCTGGCTACGTAAACATGGCCATATGACATCGCCATCAATCCCAGATCTTTCTTGGGAAGCGACTTGCCGGCTGCCGAGAATTTAGCTACTGCCGCCCGAGGCGTTGACTTTGACATCTGCCCTCCAGTATTGGAGTACACTTCGGTGTCCAGAACGAGGATGTTTACATCCCGACCGGAGGCCAGGACGTGGTCCAGACCTCCAAATCCGATGTCATAGGCCCAGCCATCTCCGCCGATAATCCAGACGCTCTTTTTGACGAGCATATCCGCCAGGGATTGCATCTGGCGAACCTCCGGAGTAGCCGGAAGTTCTTCCAAACGCTTCTTTAGAGTCTCAACCCTCTGTCGCTGCTCGAAAATTCCCGGCTCACTTGATTGATCAGCATTCAATATGGAATCCACGAGCTCTTCTCCCACCTGGGAGACGAGGCCTTTCAGATATTGAGTGGCCATCTCCTTCTGTTGATCGAGCGACAGCCGCATACCAAGCCCAAACTCAGCATTGTCTTCGAATAGAGAATTCGACCAGGCCGGTCCTCTTCCGTCGCGATTACTCGTCCAGGGCGTCGTAGGGAGATTCCCTCCGTAAATCGATGAGCATCCGGTTGCGTTGGCAACAACCGCTCGATCACCGAAGAGCTGGGTCATCAACTTTATGTACGGGGTTTCACCGCAACCAGCGCAAGCGCCGGAAAATTCAAACAGCGGTTCCAAGAGTTGCGATTGCCGAACCTGCCCGCGCTTGACCCGGCTTCTTTCAATATCGGGGATTTCGAGAAACTTCTCCCAGTGAGTTTTTTGTACATCGCGAATGGGCACCTGAGCTTCCATGTTTATGGCCTTATGACGGGGCTCCTGCTTGTCTCTGGCCGGGCACACTTCGACACAGATCGAGCAACCGGTGCAGTCTTCAGGAGCCACCTGCAAGGTGTACTGCAATCCCTCCCATTCCCGGTCCCGAGCCGGGACACTTGGAAATTCGCCTGGCAGGCTCACGGCTTCCGGGTCAAAGACCTTGGTTCGAATCACCGCGTGGGGACAAACCATTACACATTTGTTGCATTGAATACAGACGGCCGGATCCCAGACAGGAATTTCCTGAGCGATATTTCTCTTTTCCCATTTGCTCGTACCGACCGGATAGGTGCCATCGCAAGGGAGCATACTGACAGGGAGTTCATCACCGCGCCCGGCGATCATGGGTCCGATAACTTCCCTTACAAAATCGGGGGCATCGACGGACACAGCACTACGCATCGGAATTTCGCTGGTGGCGGTCGCCGGAACTTGTACCTGGAAGAGATGATTCAGAGCTTGATCGACGGCTTTGAAATTCCGTCGCACGATTTCTTCTCCACGCTTCCCATAGGATTCCTGAATCGAACCCTTAATTACTTCGACCGCTTGCTCCAGAGGGAGTATTCCCGATAGTTTGAAGAATGCAGTCTGCATAATTGTATTGATGCGACTCCCGAGACCGTTTTCCCGCGCCACCCGGTAGGCATCGATCACGTAAAACTTCAGTTTCCGATCGATAATAGCTTCTTGAACCCTGCGGGGAAGACGATTCCACGTCTCGTCTGGTGGATATGGACTGTTCAGCAAGAAGGTTCCGTTCTCAACGATTCCTTTGAGGACATCCATTCGCTCCAGGAAGCTGAACTGGTGACACGCGCTGAAATTGGGTCGTTCCACGAGGTAGGTAGACCGAATCGGCTCAGGACCAAACCGCAAGTGGGAGACAGTAACAGAGCCCGCTTTCTTAGAATCGTAGACGAAGTAACCCTGGGCGTGCAGGTCGGTGTGTTCACCGATGATTTTGATCGAATTCTTGTTGGCCGACACAGTGCCGTCAGACCCCAAACCGAAAAAGACCGCCCTGACTACGTCATCCTTTTCGATCGAAAAGCTGTCCTCCAGTGGCAGACTAGAATGGGTGACGTCGTCAATGATTCCTACTGTAAAATGGTTTTTCGGCTGGGCTTCTGAAAGAGCGTCAAGAACAGCTTTCACCATTGCGGGATTAAACTCTTTCGAAGAAAGTCCATACCGTCCTCCTATCGTGCGAGGTATTTCAGCAAAGCCCCGCTTCAAAGCTTCTTCGGCAAGAGCATTGACAACGTCAAGATAGAGCGGCTCTCCCGGGCTTCCGGGTTCCTTGGTTCGGTCCAGTACAGCTATTGAGCGAGTTGAAATCGGCAGACTCCGCACGAAATCGAGACTTGAGAAGGGGCGATAAAGGCGTACTTTAACGAGGCCCACCCTTTCTCCGCTGTCGATTAAGTGATCTATCGTCTCATGAGCGGCTTCGCTACCAGATCCCATCATTACCAGAACTCTTTCCGCCTCCGGATGCCCGTGATAGTCAAAGAGGTGATAGGAGCGTCCCGTCAATTGCCCAAAATCATCCATTGTCTGCTGGACAAGGTCCGGGCAAGCCAGATAATAGGGATTGACCGTCTCTCTCGCTTGAAAGTACACATCCGGGTTCTGGGCGGTCCCTCGAATCACCGGCCGGTCCGGAGACAGGCTACGCAACCGATGGGCAAAGACGAGGTCGTCGTCGATCATTGCGCGGATC
>DATGOF010000054.1:0-4105 GCA_035306285.1 Acidobacteriota bacterium
GCATATCGAGACTCTTGACACCATGCTGTTTATCCGGGAAGGACTGGTGGATAGCTTTGTTATCGGGGCCCCCCGGCTTGGACTCACGATGATGAGACATGACGCGATGGCCCGGTATTTTGGCCGGACGCTGTGGGTTGAGCACAGCATTGTGACAGGAATAGCACAGGTCTTTCAGGCCCATCAGGCGGCCGCCCTGCCCGGTGTCGAATACTGCATCAGCATTACCCATTGTTTGGAAGACGACTTGATGAAGGAGCCTTTTCGGGTGGAGGACGGATTTTACACGCTACCGACAGATCATGGCCTGGGGGTCAGCATCGATGAAGCTGCAGTGGAGAAGTACAGGATTGCTTGATTGGAGGTTCTGATGCCCGGTCGAATCTCACGTCGAAACTGGATGAATCGGTCAGCAATTGCCGGGCTTGCTTCGGGCCTGAGTCACTTTGCTCTTCAGGCGGCGCAGTCTCCGGACAGTTCGGTCATCAGCAGCTTTGACGCTACACCTGTTAGAATTCCCTTCAACGATTCTGTTCCGAGAGAGCACTCAGCCTGGATCGTCAAGCTTCAGACGGCGACTGGAATTACGGGACTGGCCGAGACGAGACAGGATCCGCGCCAAGAGCTGGAGAGGATTTCCAGTCGACCGATCTGGAACTATCTGCATCGCAATCTCAACGGTGTGGAATGCGCGATCTATGATATTGCGGCCCAGATAGCCGGTTTGCCTCTTGCTCGATTGTTGTCATCCACAGCACGTACCCGGCTGCCTGTGGGGCGCCGCCATTTCTCGCTAAAAAACTTGAAGGAAGAATTAGAGGGGGGTAAGAGTCAAGGAGTCAACACCCACGTGGTCACCTTCGACGGGCTGCGCCACCTGTACGCAGTTGATCTTTCCGACGGGCAGCTTGTTATCGATGGGCAAGAAGACCTCGGAGGTGTCGCAGGAGCACTGAAGTCGATAGAGAACGTGAGGGAAAGGTTCCCCGTGGCTGCGGTTTTGGACCCGTTACGCCAGACCGATCTAATGGCTTACCGAGAATTGCGTAGGAGGCTTCCCGAGCGGCTCGTACTGCGATGGAACCCGGCCCATGCACGCAACTTTCTGATGGAAGCCCTGGCTGATGCATTTCTCGTCAACCCTTTCAGCCTCTACAGCTCCGAAGCCGGAATCTGCGAGCTTGCCAATCTTGGGAGCTGGTTGGAAGTTCTGCCAAACTCCGGAATCCTATCTGCCTATCGTCTTCACCAGGCGGCTGCTGTTCCGTTCCTGGAACTTGTAATCATGCCGGAGCAAAGTGCTGAAAGGGTCGTACTCGACTTTCCTGCCATTTCGAGCGGTGTGATCGAGCTTCGCGAGCGTCCCGGTTTGGGGATCAAGCTCGATGAAGCTGCGATCCAGCGGTTTAAGAGCTCCTGAGCACGTCTTTCGAGTCGACTTTCTACCTGGCTCATTCAGGGGATCCAGCGATGCTAGAGTATCGCCGTCGTCCATAACGTCGCAATTCCACGCACGGTGCTTGCCAGCCCACAAAAGCATTCAGCAGTGCCGCCCCGCTGGAATTCTGCATCCTCCCAGAACTGTGACCAGAAACGTCGAGAAAATTCGTACTAGGAGAATGAGGTGACGGAATGGCTCATGTATGAAGGAGGTTGATATCATGACGAGCTATCGAAAGAATTTGCCGCAGCTCGAAGGAGGTCTCTTTCTGACCGACGGTGGCATTGAGACGACTCTCATTTTCCTCGAAGGGCAGGAATTACCCGACTTTTCGGCTTTCACTTTACTCACAACACCGGAAGGGGAAGCCGTCTTGAGAAAGTATTTTCGAACCTATGTCGAGTTGGCGAAACGGTTTGGAACTGGAGTGATCCTCGAGACCGCTACCTGGCGAGCCAGCCGCGACTGGGGAGTGAAGCTCAAGTTCAATACCACTGCCCTGGCGGCTGCAAATCGAAAAGCCGTAGCTCTCCTTGAGGAACTCCGCCAGGATCTCGAAGCGTACGAAACGCCAATCGTAATCAGCGGATGCATCGGGCCAAGAGGAGACGGGTACAAATCCGACAGGACCATGTCTGTAGACGAGGCCCGTGAATACCATCGCGAGCAGGTGGAAACTCTGGCCGATACTTCTGCAGATTTAATTACCGCAATGACTATGAACTATGTAGAAGAAGCGACAGGGGTAGTGCAAGCGGCCCGTGATGCCGGCATGCCCGTCGTAATCTCCTTTACAGTAGAAACGGATGGTAAACTACCAACCGGCCAGACGCTGGGAGACGCCATCAGACAGGTAGATGCGGCGACAGCTGGCTATGCGAAATATTACATGATCAACTGTGCTCACCCGAGTCACTTCTCGAGTACACTAGTGGATCCGGCTTGCGCAGACCGAATCTGTGGCCTGCGGGCGAATGCCTCTCATATGAGCCATGCGGAGCTTGATCAGGCCGAGGGACTCGATGACGGGGATCCCTGGGAGCTGGGTAAGGCTTACGCATCATTGCGCAAGAATGAGTTGCCGAATCTCAACGTTGTTGGTGGATGTTGCGGAACCGACCACAGACATGTCGAGCAGATGGCGCTCCACTGTCTGCCGCTGTTTCGGGTCACAAGCGCCCTGGGTGACTAGTGGTTGTGAGAGTTCGGATTCCGGCATTCGCGAAAGGTAAAGACGAGACAATGGTTCGTCATTTTCAAATGATACTGGATCGTCTGGCGGTTAGCCTCTCCGTCATATGTGCGCTTCACTGTATAGTGCTGCCATTCGCGCTTTTGCTGCTTCCGCTGCTGGGTAGCACGGTGGCGGTCGATGATGGATTTCACCGGTTCATGCTGTGGCTGATACTTCCTTCCAGCATCATTGCGGTAAGTCTCGGGTGTCGTCGACACAAGGACATCTGGGTTTTTTTTGCTGGCCTGTCGGGACTTGCAGTTCTGGTCCTGACGGCATTTTACGGTCACAATCTTTTCGGTGAACTGGGTGAGAGGCTGGTCACGCTTTTTGGCACGCTGGTCCTTTTCGTTGGTCACCTTAGAAATTATTCCATCTGCCGACGCGAGGACTGCTGTCACTCTTCGGACCATTGACGCCTGTCAGATAGATTTTCAAACACAGACGTGCAGAGGACGCAGAGCGAAAGGGCCGATCACGCTGAAGGCGTAGGCGCGCTTTGCTGCACTTGCGCGCAGAATCGTTCGCCGACGCCCGCATTCCTGGGGTTCGAACGACGATCCCTCTTTGACGCCGAGACGGACACTTTCTCTGTCAGGAAACGCAGATAGCCGACATCCCCGAATGCATGCTGTATCCCCCGGTGTGCGCTTCCTCCGGTCATTCTGGGGGTGGGAAGAGGCGGATCGGGCTGTAACGAGGATAGGTTTCAAACACCTCACCATTCGAACCCATGCGCGGATCTCCGGTTTCGGTGAGATAACGTTCCAGTTGCTGACGCAATTTCCTGAGGATCCCCTGGTGCTCGTCACTTTTGGCAAGGTTGTAGAGACATTCGGGATCGTCGACAATCCGGTAGAGTTCTTCTGCTGGCCTTTTCGCAACCGCCAGCGTCAAATACTCGGATAGTTCGGGATCGTCTGCTCCTTCAACTAGAAGCGTAAGACTGGGGGCAGGATCGATGTCATGATAGGCTCCATGCATCGGCCCCAATGTACCGTCCTCTTCGTACTTTTGCGGGTCCCCAGCGGGCCAGCGTTCCGGTGCAAAATTTCTGATGTACAGATACTCTTCTGTCCTGACAGCCCGCGCCGGATATCCCATATTTTCATAGCGAGAGGAAGAATGTCTCTCGCGACCGCTGTAGACGCCGTTTCTGGAGGGATCGATCACTCCTTCTTCTTCTGACAGCAGGATCGACAAAATACTGCGGCCGGTCATCGGAAACCGTCCAGTGTGCTCAATGCCCGTAATTTCAAGGATGGTGGGTGCCAGGTCAACCAGGCTGACCAGATCGTTGATGGTGCGACCTGGAGGGATTCGTTTCGGCCACTGAATCGCCAGGGGTACATGAATCCCGTATTCATACAGGTTTGCCTTGGCGCGTGGAAAGGACATGCCGTTGTCGCTGGTAACGATGACGAGGGTGT
>DATGOF010000055.1:0-5038 GCA_035306285.1 Acidobacteriota bacterium
AAAGCTTTGAGGCGATACAGAGTGTACTAAACCACTTCCCGTCTTACCGTCACCTCCTGATTACCTGCAATCCCGAGGGAGAGCTGATTGATACCTTTGCCGGAGTGGAAGGTTTTCAGGCCCTGGCGCTTCATCCGGCGACTTGTGACCAAGGGCTAGCCATGACCAGCTCATTTACCAGCATGGTGCTGGCAGCCCAGTTGCTGACCCTCTCGGATCGGGAGGAAGTGGTTGCACATACAGCGACCATCAGCCACGCAGCTGAATCTTTTCTCTTGGAAGTACCCGGACTCGTGCATCGCATAGCCGAACTCAATCCGCAGAGAGTCTGCCTGCTTGGTGCCGGCGCGCTCTTCGGAGCGGCCTCAGAAGGCGCACTGAAAATCCTGGAGCTGACCGACGGTCGGATCCCGACGCTGGCGGAGACGTATCTGGGTGTGCGCCACGGACCCCTCAGCTTTCTTGATCGTTCGACCGCTCTCGTGTGTCTGGTATCTAATGTCGAAAGTTCACGCCACTATGAAAGAGAGCTGATTGCAGAGGTCAAAGAGAAAGGGCTGGCAGCGACCACCGTAGCGATCGGCTATCCGCTCGATTCCCAGATCATTTCCTCTGTAGACGAGTGGATCGAGATCGATGCCGCCCAGGGAAGTGTGATCTCGGATATGTTTCGACCACCACTGGACGTCATTCTTCCCCAGTTGCTGGCTCTGACACTCAGCCTTCGCGCCGGGCTGGACCCTGACAATCCTTCTCCGAGAGGTGCCATCAATCGAGTTGCCGAAGGAGTAACGATTTATCAGGAGAGGCAGTAGAGCACGCTTCCAACCGGCTAAGTCAGCCTCCTGAAGTCAGGAGAAGTTGGACTTGCCCTGCCTTTTAGATTGTTTCAGCGTGGAGAGATGAGCCTTGAGGGACGGGCTGGCAGGAGACGATCGGGACTCTTGAACATCCTGCTGGACAAACAACAGAAAGTGAAGGAGCTTACGATTTCTCTTGACAGTGAAACGAAAAAATACAAAAGTAAGAGCAATTTTCGTGTTCTTCATAATCGAGTCCTGACCATGATTTTCAAAGAGGTCAACGCTCCGATTTTCTGATCAGGGTTTCGAAGGAGTTTCTAGCTTCTGTCTGATCGTTTGTAGGTGACACTAAGTTTTTGTAGCTGGTTACTTAGGAGGGGGTTCTGTATGAGGGATTGGCTGGCACGAATCTTTCCACTGGTGTCGTTGCTGACTTTGCTCAGCATCCAGCCGTTGCTTGGTCAGGGAGAACGAGGCGCTATCACCGGAGTCGTTGCAGATCCCACCGGTGCCGTAATCCCAGGCGTTGAGGTGACAGTTACAAACAAGGAGACCGGTGTTTCGCGAACCGTGCTGACCACCGATGCCGGTGTATATCGGGTGCCGGCGCTTCCGCCCGGAACTTACACGGTCAGTGCCGCCCTGAGCGGATTCAAGACTGCTGTTGCAGATAACGTAATTGTTCGTGTCGCCCAGACGATCACGGTCGACTTCCAAATGGAGGTAGGCGAGATTTCCGAGCAGGTGACCGTTTCTTCGGCACCGCCTCTTCTGGAAACCTCAACCTCTCAAATTGGAACCAACACCAGCGAAGAAGAATTCCATACCTGGCCGATTTTCGTGGAAGATGGCCAGCGACAGCTGCAGAATTTTATTTTCGCCAGCATGCCCGGAACACAGGGGAGTACCTTTGAAGGGACGATTAATGGTGGACAGGCTTACAGTCACGAAATCCTGATCGACGGAATTTCACTGGGGCGTTTCGATCTGGCCGGGGGGAGCAATAACGAGTTCAGTCCGAGCGTAGAAGCAGCTAGTGAGTTCAAGCTTCAGACAGGTACGTTGACCGCACAGTATGGCGGTACCCAGACGGCAATCACGAACTTTGTGATGAAGTCCGGAACCAACGACTATCACGGTAGCGCTTACTGGTTCCATCAGGATAACGTGCTCCGGGCAAAAAGCTGGCGAGAGAATAAGGATGGCTTAGAAAAGAATCCTTTTCTTGAGAACTCGTGGGGAGCCACTTTCGGTGGCCCTATTGTGCGTGATCGGACCCACTTCTTCTTTTCCTATGAAGGGGAAGATCAACGCGACCAGTCGACCGGCGGGACCACCTCATTACCGATCCCGGCCTTTAAGCAGGGCAACTTTTCCCAGCTCTTAGACCCTGCTTTTACCGGCGATCCGATGTCCGGACAGGTCATCGGTCAGGACGCATTGGGCCGCGATGTAATCTACGGCCAGCTCTATGACCCGGCGACGGCGCGGCAGCTCGAGGACGGCACCTGGATCATGGACCCGTTTCCGGGCAATATCATTCCGGAGAATCGTTTCAGTCAGGTGAGTGCCAATATCCTGAGGCTAGCCGATACGCCGAATCCGATTCTTCCGGGATTTCGGCGTAATATGCCGGTGGTAGCAGGCCGTCCCTTCAAGGAGCAGGATACCTTCTCGGTCAAACTCGACCACGTCATCAATGACTCCCATAAGCTGTCTGTCTTTGCCATGAACGAGAGCCGCAGTCGAGCCAACAATGGCTCTGCTTCCTACCTTCCCTATCCGGGATCGGGAAGCTCGAGCTGGCAAAGTCAGGACACGCCCGGTCGGTTGTATCGAATCAGCGAAGACTGGACGCTCAGTCCCACAACCCTGAACCATTTCGGACTCGGTTTCAATCGCTTCAATAATCGGAACCTGTCTGTTCATTTCGGAGACGGGTGGGCCGACCAAATCGGGCTGCAGGGCGTCGGACCGGCAACCTTCCCAGTGATCACATTTGGCGGGCCGTCATCGACCTTCACTGGCGATTATCCGCGGCTGGGATCAGGGAACAGCAGTGAGGCTCCTAACCAGAGTTTTGTCGTCGTTGACGACTTCAGTTTTGTCCGCGGCAGTCACAATTTTTCAATTGGAACCGATATCCGCCGCTATCACTACAATCAGCGCGATACACTCGACGGCGGGAGCTTCGCGTTCCACTCTCGAGCCACGGCGCTACCCGGTTTTGCTTCCGACACAGGCTTTGCTTATGCCAGCTTTCTGTTAGGAGAGGTCGACACGTCAGGTCTATTCATTCCGCAGTTTACTCCGGGTGTACGCGTCTGGTACGCGTCCGTTTACTTTCAGGACGACTGGAAGCTTCGACCCAACTTCACGCTCAACTACGGGTTGCGCTGGGAAGTACCGGGTGCACTGACAGAAGCCAACGACAAGATGTCAGGTCTCGATCCGACCTATCCGAATCCCGGAGCGGATGGACACCCGGGCGCTCTCGTCTTCCTGGGCCAATCTGGCTGTCCGAATTGTTTCCCAGATCGGAAAAGCTTCCAGGATAAGTACTATAAGGAGTTTGCACCTCGCTTCGGCTTTGCCTGGAATCCAAGCGAACGGTTCGTGATTCGAGGAGGATACGGGATCAATTACAGCCCACCGCTCGAGAACGGCTTTGGCTACGGGTACGGCGTCGGCTTCGACGGCACTCATCCGTTTACCCGAAACGCGGCTCCTTTCCAGACTGCCCCTGTTTACAATTGGGATAATGGGTACCCACCGTTCGATTTTGGCTCCCTGCCTAACCTCGATCCGGCTCAGTTGAATGGGGCAAGCATCAATATGCTGGAAGCTACCAGTCTGCGAATGCCTTATGTGCAGAACTGGAATTTCGGGATCCAGTATGAAATCGGTGCCAGTACCGTCATAGAAGCCAACTACATCGGGAACAAAGGGACCCGTCTCGAGGATGGACTCTTCGCCGATAGTCTCAACCAACTGCACCCCCAGTATCTCGCACTGGGAGATGCCCTGTTTGACGACATCGAGGATCATCCCGAAATCCCGAAACCGTATCCTTCTTTTGAGGGACCGGTGCACCAGGCGTTGCGTCCGTTCCCGCAGTATTACTCGGTGGGAACGACGCATTTTCTCGGAGCTACCTCGAACTATCACTCACTTCAAGTGACCGGAACTCGCCGCGTATCCGACGGGCTCAGCTTCTTGGCGGCTTATACCTTCTCGAAATCGTTGGCTTCCTCAGATGCTCCGGGCATTGGGCTTTACACCTACCAGGGTCAGGATTTTTACAACCGTAAGAATGAAAAGTCACTGACTACCTTTCATCGCCCGCAGAGCTTCAAGCTGTCCTGGATGTATGACCTTCCCTTCGGACCTGGCCAGCAGTGGTTGAACGAAGGTCCACTGAGTGCGATTCTCGGAGGCTGGACGGTCAGTGCGATTCACAACTATCGCTCAGGCGATCCGCTGTCGATCGTGGCCGGTGCCTATCACTGGAATGCCTATTTTGGAAACCCGGGTGGAGGTTGGAGAGGAAACGTCCTTCTCCCCAGTGATCAACAGAAAGTTGGGAGCGGTGTGCCCGTCATCGAGGCGGACAGTGGGTCCCCCTATCTGAATCCTGAAGCCTTTTCTGAGCCGCCCGGCTCACCGAACGGAGTTGGCCTCGAATTGGGCAATGCACCCAGACACCTACCCGACATCCGTGGTCCGGCATGGTTCAGCGAGGATGTGTCAATCATTAAACGCACACCTTTGAAGTTTACGGAAGAAGCATCTATCGAGTTCCGAGCCGATATTTTGAATTTCCTCAACCGAGCGGGCGTTGGAAATCCGAATACCAATGTCAGTAGTCCCGATTTCGGGAGGATCTTCTCAAACCGATATGGTCCGAGGCGATTCCAGCTCGGGTTGCGCATAAACTTCTAGTGCTCGTATGGTCCTGCGACCGTTATGCAAAAGGGAGGCGGCCATCCCGCCTCCCTTTTGTTTTTCTCCGCCTCTTTATCTCTGTGATTAAATAACCTGGCGAGATGCGTTTCACGACTCTTCCACGATTAGCAGCGGCTTTCCTGGCCTTGGTACTGCTCTTCCCTGCTTGCTCGTCAGAGCCCCCAATCGAAGATCAAACGCGTGGACGCGAAGAGATCCCTGGCGAGAAGGTTGCTCCACGACCGGCCCGAAACGTACTGCTGATCACGCTAGATACGCTACGCGCCGAT
>DATGOF010000056.1:0-2943 GCA_035306285.1 Acidobacteriota bacterium
CCGTACATTCCATCGTCAGCATGGACTTTGCGACTTCCATCATGCCAGGATGGCACTCCACCATCTTTCCGCCTTACTTTGTCGCGGGTGCCATCTTCTCAGGGTTTGCGATGGTCTTAACTTTGTTGGTCATCGCACGAAAGGTCCTCCACTATGAGGAATACATTACCGTTGGTCACATCGACAAGATGAGCAAAGTGGTGCTGGTCACCGGCTGGATTGTGGCGGTCTCTTACGGGATTGAATTTTTCACCGCCTGGTATTCAGTCAACGAATTCGAGCGATTCGTTTTCATTAACCGTGCGCTAGGACCTTACGCCTGGGCCTTCTGGACTATGACCGTCTGTAATGTCTTGATCCCCCAGGTGCTCTGGTTTGGAAGGGTCCGGCGGAATGTCGTCGCTGTTTTCACGATTTCAATATTCATCAATATTGGGATGTGGTTCGAGCGATTCGTCATCATAGTGACCTCACTGCATCGCGACTTTTTGCCCTCGAGCTGGGCGATGTACACGCCGACCGTCATCGAAATCGCCACGCTCGCCGGCAGCTTTGGTCTCTTCTTTACCTGCTTTCTTCTCTTTGCGCGTTTCATCCCATTCATTGCGATCGGTGAAGTGAAGGGCGTCCTCAAGTATGGACGACAGAAGCCCGCGTCCGAGCGACCGGTCGAATCGGTTGAGCGCCAGGCGGAGGTGGCATGAGAGCTATAGGAGAAGCGCTGCTATGAAGAAGACAAGGAAACCACTCTTTCTTGGAGTTTTTGAAGAGGAGGAGGACCTGCTGGAGGCCACTGTAGCGACGAAACAGGCAGGACTTTCTATTGTCGACATTTATACCCCCTATGCCGTCCATGGCCTGGAGGAAGCCGCTGGAATCAGACGCAGTCGGCTCACCTGGGTCTGCTTCGGATTTGCTTTCCTGGGCTTCACACTGGCTCTCGGGCTGCAGTTCTGGATTGGATCGATTGACTGGCCGGTCAATGTGGGCGGACGCCCCTTTAATTCTCTACCGGCCTACCTTCCAGTCACCTTCGAACTAACCGTGCTCTTGGGTGGTCTTGGAGTGGTTTTCACGATGCTCGCACGCACCAGGCTGTTCCCCGGAAAACGGGCGCGGATCATATATCCGGGTGTAACGGACAACCGGTTTGTACTTGCCCTAGATGCTGATCGAGCCGACTTCGATCCCGAGGCCACCAGGCGTCTCTGGGAGGAATCGAACGTTATTGACACAGAGTTTTTTGATCTATGAAGAAGACACTCATTCTGGCGTTCATCTGGGTGGCGGCTCTCTATCTGATTCACGTTCTGTTCGGGGAGAAAGCCGATCGAAGAGGATTAGAGTACTTCCCCGACATGGCCTACTCGAAGGCGGCGGAAACCCAGGGAGCCTATTCTGTCTTTCCCGGGCAGATGACCCAGCAGTTGCCTGTGCCCGGGACTTTCCATCGTGATCAACCGCTGGTGCAATTTTCGGCAGATGAGGAAGGTAGAAGAAAGGCGGGCGAAGAACTAGCCAATCCTCTCCAGTCCTCCTCTGATCGGAGCCAGGAAGAGGATGCGGCTACAGCGGGCCGCGGTCGCGTCCTCTACTCCCGGTTCTGTCAGCCATGTCATGGAACTAACGGCGAGGGAGATGGAGCGGTGGTACGCCGGGGCTATCCCCCTCCTCCTTCTCTACGTCGGCCCACGACTGTGGGATATGCAGACGGAGAGCTGTATCACATCATCAGTTACGGGATCGGTAATATGCCCGCTTATAGGAGCCTGATTCCACTCGAGGAACGCTGGATGATTGTGCGTCACCTGCGCGAACTGCAGAGACAAGGGCAGAGTGTAAGCGTTGAGGAGGGACCATGATGCGAGGCGTGCCAGATTACCGAATGTCAAGCAGGCTTCACAACGTTCTGATAGCGGGAATGGGGGTGGGAATGGTTGTTTTCCTAACAGGTCTATTCATCGATCCGGCACGGGCCTGGGGCAACTACCTGATCGCCTTGTTCTACCTCCTAAGCCTGGGGGTCGGAGCCGCGTCTTTTATTGCTCTTCAAAGTGCCTCGAATGCTGGATTTGGAGTTGCCTACAGGCGAATTCCAGAAGCGGTTACCCGGGTGATCCCGGTGGCCGGAGTCGGAGCGATCGTTCTCTTTTTCGGAATTGACGCGCTCTACGAATGGAGTCATGCCTCAGTTGTCGCTGAAGACCCGATTCTCCAGGGAAAACAGGCCTACCTGAATGTGCCTTTCTTTATTTTGCGGATCTTTGTCTATTTTGCGATCTGGGTGTGGCTGAGTCACCTTTTGGTGACCAACTCTCGAGAGCAGGATCGAGATCCGGACCTTATCTATACGAGACGCAACGTACGGAACGGTGTTCTTTTTATCCTTCTTGGCGGGTTGGCCTTCATCTTTGCCAGCATCGACCTCCTGATGTCACTCGAACCGCACTGGTACAGTACCGTATTTGGACTCATGACAATCGCGGGAATGTTTTTGTGTGGGTTAGCCGGAGTGACGATTGTCATGATCATCCTTCGCCACAACGGATTCGGATCGGTATTTACGACTAAGCACCTCAGCGGGATGGGGAAGTGGATGCTGGCCATGAGCGTCTTCTGGGTGTATCTCTGGGTGTCTCAGCATTTGCTCATCTGGTATTCGAACATACCGGAAGAAACAAGTTACTACGTGTTTCGTCACTTCGACAGCTGGGGCTCCCTTTCCTTCCTCAATCTAATCTTGAACTGGTTGATACCCTTCCTGGTACTGCTTCCACAAGCGACGAAGCGTGATGATACGACCATGTTATATGTCTCAGTCGTGATTCTGCTGGGACACTGGCTGGACCTATATATTCGGGTGATGCCCACGATTTTTGGCGAAAATCCCCTCTTTGGGTTACCTGAACTCGGCAGCTACACCGGGATGATGGCTCTCTTCTT
>DATGOF010000057.1:0-3629 GCA_035306285.1 Acidobacteriota bacterium
CTGCTTTCTCTTTTCAGGATCCGACAATACGGCGTTCGCTTCCTGGATCTCCTTGAATTTCTCTTCGGCTTCCTTATCCCCCGGGTTCACGTCCGGGTGGTATTTTCGAGCCAATCGTCTGTATGCCTTACGAATATCCTCCTGGGAAGCGTTACGGTCGACCCCTAGTATTTCGTAATAGTCTTTGTACTTAACAGCCATAACACCAGTTTCCCAAATTCAGTGTCGAGCCCGACGTTTTCCTATTGTACGGTATAATGACGGGCGCAACCGAGTTTGTCCTGAACCTCATGAAGAAAGCCCGTTACCTTCTTCTGATCATTCTCCTTCTCCCATTTCTATCGCTTCTCCTGCCTGTTGAACTTCCTCCCGGGGTAAGCTACGAACATGTCCGGACTGAAAAACCTTTGTCGGTTCACGTCTTGCGTATCGATCCAAAAGAAGTGTCAATCGTCGCTGAGCGTGCGCTGGGGGAAGGAGTCGGGCGCGAAACCGTTTCCGAGATCGGGAAGCGAAAAGGTGCACTGGCCGCTATCAATGGAGGGTTCTTTCGTATTGGAGGCAGTTATGATGGCGAACCTCTCGGAATCCTCAAGGTTGGCGAACAGTGGTTTTCGGAACCCACGATTCCTCGCGGAGCAATAGGCTGGACTCGGGACGCGGGCCGGGTGGTGATCGATCGTGTCGCCATGTCCTGGTGGGTAAAGGTCGGTTCCGATTCTGTCGCAGTGGACGGTATCAACAGGCCTCGTGGACTCAACAAAATTATCCTTTATACGCCGGAATTTCACGAAACTACCATGTCCAGCTCTTCTGGGCGTGAGGTCATCATCGAGAGGGGTTTAGTCCGTAAGATCGTTGCCGGAGGAAACTCCCCCATTCCTGATGATGGATACGTGCTATCGATTGGCCCTCAGGCCGAGGTTGACTTCTCGATCTTTCAGCCCGGAAAACAAGCAGAAGTGTCTTATCGCTTCGTACCCGACGACCCGACGAGTTCCGAAGAAGAGTTCCATGAGGAATGGAGCCAGATGGACTATATCGTCGGAGGAACTCCGCTGCTGATGCGAAACAATCAGATCATCCATGATTTTAGCATTGAGCGTGTGGAATCCAGTTTCGTTGAAAAGCGGCATCCCAGGTCGGCAATTGGCATCCTGAATGATAAGCGGTGGGTGATGGTTGTGGTTGATGGCAGGCAGCCGACGACAAGTATGGGGATGAGCCTTCCTGAACTGGCACTCTTCATGCAGTCCTTGGGGTGCACAGATGCCCTTAATCTGGATGGAGGCGGATCCTCAACGCTTTATTTGCAAGGGCAAGTGGTTAGCGCTCCTTCAGATTTGATGGGAGAGAGGCCGGTTTCTGATGCCATTCTTGTGATTCCTTGAACCACGTGGAAACAAAACGACTAAGTAAGATGAAGTTATCGCTCGGGATCATCATCCTGCTGGGAACCACGGCGGCGACTCTCGCTTCAGTCTGCGGTATTCTCTTTCAGTGCGGCTGCACACTGATGGAAGGTGTTACACACTGCAACATCTGGCATTCAAACAGTCCCGATTGCCCCTGGTGCAGGAGCCGCTGGAGTGCCTTGATCCCATTTCTGACCATTAACTTGTTGACCCTTGCGACCGCCGGCGTTTACTTCGTGAAGAAAGGTGGTCTTCTGGGGGCCCTTTTGGTGGGTTTGATAGCCTACCTTTTCTGGGCCGTGTTGGTGGGGCTGGCTTCTGCACAATATTGGGATTACCCGTTGTTCTTGTGGTGGAGCGCTACTTGAGCTGCATTCTTCGGCACGAGTGCTTCCAGTAAAGCGCCCAGGAAACGGTGGAAGCGAGAGACGGATTCGATCTCGACCCTTTCTCGAGGCGAATGAGGAAACTCGATCTGGGGACCGATCGAAATCATATCCATGCGGGGATACTTCTCCTTGATAATGCCGCATTCGAGGCCCGCGTGAATGGCCTTGACATTCGGTTCCACTCCCAGGATCTCTTGATGTACCTTTTGAGCTATTTCAAGGAGAGGCGATTCGAGATCCGGTGTCCAGCCGGGGTAACCTTCAATCCATGCCACTTGGGCTCCTGCAGACTTGCCAATGACTTCAATATGCTCCTGTAAGGCCTCTAGAGCCGATTGACGCGAGCTGCGCGTGCTGACGTGGATTCGGAACTGATCATCGAGAAGCTCGGCAGTAGCGAGATTCGCACTTGTTTCCACCAGGCCCTGTATCTCCTGGCTCATGGCGATTACACCGTGGGGAAGGGCGTTGAGCAGATAGAGTATCTTTAACTTGGATTCCTCTGCCACCCCTTCCGCGTCCTTCTCACATGAAGAGACAGCCAGGCTCATATCGGGATCGGCCGTCTCATATTCTTCCCGGATCTTCTCGAAGGTCCCCTCGACCAGATGGCGGAAGGGGCTCGCATGTTCTCGTTCCAGCACAATTGTCGCGGTGGCTTCACGAGGGATGGCGTTGTGCATGTTACCTCCCAGCAGGGCGAGCAGGTCGAACGGATGCTCCTTAAAGCTGGTGTAGAGGAGACGGGCCAGAAGTTTAATGGCGTTCGCACGCTGGAGGTGAATATCAACTCCGGAGTGGCCGCCTCGTAGTCCCTTTACTTCAACTAAGAAGGCCTGTTTGTTTTCCTTGACGGGTGTCCGGGAGATCGGAAGAGTAAGGTCCACGCCCGAACCACCTGCACACCCGATGTAGATGGAGTTTTCCTCTTCCGAATCGAGATTGATCAGCCGAGTGCCTTCCAGAAAATCAACATCCAGCTGCGAAGCACCGGTGAGCCCTGTTTCCTCGTCCACCGTAAAGAGGAGTTCTAGAGAAGGATGTGTTAAAGACTTATCCTCGATGATGGCGAGACAGGTAGCGATGCCGATCCCATTATCCGCCCCAAGGGTCGTTCCTTTTGCCGTTAGATATCCATTCTCTCGAACCGGAATGATTGGGTCCTTCAGGAAGTCGTGCGGATGGTCGTTGTCCTTTTCGTTCACCATATCCAGATGGCATTGAAGGACGACTAGATCCGATGTTGCTTCCGGCTGACCTGGTTTGACAACTACCAAATTGCCCGCCCGATCCTGTCGGTATGCCAAATTGTGCCTCTTAGCCACGCCTATTACATAGTCTCGAATTGCCTGTTCGTTCTTCGATCCGCGGGGAATTTTCAGGATTTCATCAAAATGCAACCACAGGGAACGTGGCTCGAGTTCAGATACAAAGCTCAAGGCAACTCCTTTATCGAAGGTTTGAAGATCGACACTCAGGACAGGGACAGATTTCTCTCAAAAATTGAAAGCTGTATATTCCTGAAGAGTGTCCGTCATTCCAAAAAAACTGTATGGCATAGCGGCCGACCAGTTCCGCAGAATCCGCGTAAATCGGGCGATCATCGATCAATTTTAGTGGATCATCTTTACTCACGACTCTGGGTGGATGCTCGCGACATTGAGCACAGGGGCACTGGCGACGCAAATCCGCATATGAGAGTCGGCTCACATGGTCATCGGACCACGTGATCATAATTCCTTCACCTTCTCGCTTTATCTGTCGAGGGATCGGTGACATTCCTATTCATTCTACGGTTGGAATCTTTGCTTGGAAAGTCTCGTAA
>DATGOF010000058.1:0-6935 GCA_035306285.1 Acidobacteriota bacterium
TCGCTTGCGTCCCGCTTCGGTGTGTCGGTCAGGGAGCTACAGAGATTGAACGGCCTTTCCAACCCTCATCGGATTTATCCGGGCCAGGTGATTCTAGTTTCCAATGGCAGCGGGACTCCCCAAAGAAGCGCTCCAAGTACGGTGGCGTCCGCGGTTTCTCCTCCCAGTACATCGGCCGTCCAGGAAGTCCATTACACGGTTCAACCTGGCGACAGCCTTGCCAGGATTGCCAGCCGCTTCGAAACCACAGTACAGGCTCTTCAACAGGCTAACGATTTAGGCAATCCCAACCTGCTGCGGCCAGGCCAAACCTTGGTCATTCACGGATCAAAGGCGGCAACATCCGGCCCAGTTGAGTATACGGTTCAAAGAGGTGATACACTGGCTCAAATTGCTCAGCGTTACCAAACCACCCCGGAGGCTATCCAACAGGCCAACAATTTGCGCAACCCCAACCTGTTGCGACCCGGGCAGAGGTTGATCATTGACGGGTCGGCCGTGGTGGCGCCTAAAGAGTACACCGTTCAGCGAGGCGACACTCTGGGCTTGATTGCACGGAAGTTCGGCACTTCCGTTGAGCAAATCAAGAGTGCGAATGACATTCGTAATGCCAATCGCATTCGACAGGGCCAGCAGCTGCTCATTCCTTAGCGGTCTTGCTGCGCTAGCAGCGTAGGTCAGGAGCCAACCGAATCCACTGGGACCTCTTGAGCTTCTGCTTCGGCATTCTTTCGGGTTGCAAAGCTCAGGGTCCCTTCCGCGGCACTGTAATCGACCACCACTTCGTCTCCATCGCGTATCTCGCCCTTGACCAGCAGGAAAGCAATTCTGTTCTCCAGCTCTTTCTGGATCGCTCGCTTGAGCGGTCTGGCCCCGAAAGAGGGATCGTATCCGACCCTTACAAGATGCTTGATCGCAGTCGGACTCAGGGAGAGCGTTATCTTGCGATCAGCCAACCGTCGTTTCAAGCCGTCCAGCTGAATCATCACGATCTCCTGGAGATGCTGTTCGTTCAAAGAATGGAAGACGATGATTTCATCCACTCGATTCAAGAATTCGGGTCGGAAGTGACGGCGAAGCTCCTCCATCACGGTGGCCTTCATCCGCTCATACTCGTCGCCTTCGAAGGCGCCCCTGTACTCCAGAATCCGATGACTGCCAATATTCGAGGTCATGATCAGGATGGTATTCTTGAAATCCACCGTTCGGCCCTGTCCATCCGTCAAACGTCCATCGTCCAGGATCTGGAGCATGGTGTTGAAGACGTCAAAGTGGGCCTTTTCAATTTCGTCGAACAGGATCACCGAATAGGGACGACGGCGTACTGCCTCGGTGAGTTGTCCACCTTCCTCGTAGCCCACATAACCCGGAGGAGCCCCGATGAGGCGGGCAACCGAGTGCTTCTCCTGATATTCGGACATATCGATCCGGATCAATGCCTGTTCGTCGTCGAATAAAGACTGAGCAAGAGTTCGGGCGAGCTCCGTTTTCCCTACGCCGGTGGGCCCCAGGAAGATGAAGCTACCGATCGGGCGAAAGGGATCCTTGAGTCCTGATCGGGCGCGGATTACAGCCTGTGCCACGGCTTGGACGGCGTCTTCCTGTCCAACCACCCGGCGGTGCAGCTCATCTTCGAGGTGAAGCAGCTTCTGTATCTCACCTTCCAAGAGACGCGACACCGGAATCCCGGTCCATCGGCTGACGACTTCGGCGATATCCTCGTCGGTTACTTCTTCCTTGACTAAAGGTGCGGCTTCCTGTTTTTTCTGAAGCCGTTCGCTTTCCTTCTTCAGTTCCTGCTCGAGCTGCGCCAGTCTTCCATAACGGAGTTCGGCTACGCGGTTCAAGTCGTAGCTTCGTTCCGCCTGCTCTATTTCAATCTTCGTCTGCTCGATCTTCTCTCTGAGCGACCGGAGGTGGTGGACGGCTTCCTTTTCAGCTTGCCACTGCGCCTTCAGCGCGTCCGCGCGCGAGCGGACTTCGGCAAGCTCCCGTTCAATGATGGCCAGTCTTTCTTTGGAGGCTTCGTCTTCCTCCTTTTTAAGAGCCTGCCGTTCTATTTCGAGCTGCATGACCCGGCGTTCCAATTCGTCGATCTCAGTGGGCATCGAATCAATTTCGGTTCGTAGCTTTGCCGCTGCCTCATCTACAAGGTCAATGGCTTTGTCAGGAAGAAACCGATCCGTGATGTAGCGGTTGGAAAGGGTGGCAGCGGCTACCAGGGCAGAGTCCGTGATGCGGACCCCGTGGTGAACCTCATAACGCTCCTTTAATCCTCTCAGGATCGAAATCGTATCCTCTACACCCGGCTGATCTACGAGAACTGGCTGGAATCGTCGTTCCAACGCAGCATCCTTCTCGACATGCTTGCGGTACTCATCAAGGGTGGTGGCACCGATACAGTGAAGCTCTCCTCTGGCTAGCATGGGCTTGAGAAGGTTCCCTGCATCCATTGCCCCTTCGACTCGCCCCGCTCCCACTACCGTGTGCAGCTCATCGATGAAGAGAATGATCTCTCCAGCCGAATCCTGAACTTCCTTTAAAACGGCCTTCAAACGTTCTTCGAATTCTCCGCGATACTTCGCGCCGGCAATTAGAGCCCCCATATCGAGCGACACCACACGCTTGTGTTTCAACCCTTCGGGGACGTCTCCGCGCACAATTCTCTGGGCCAGGCCTTCAACAATGGCCGTCTTTCCCACACCCGGCTCTCCGATCAAGACCGGGTTATTCTTGGTGCGACGTGACAGTACCTGAATCACTCTTCGAATTTCGTCATCTCGCCCTATAACCGGATCCAACTTACCGAGCGACGCTTCTCTAGTCAGGTCACGGCCATAACGTTCCAACGCCTCGTAAGTGGCTTCCGGATTCTGGGTTGTGACTCGTTGGCTCCCTCGAACCTCGCGCAATAAGGCCATCAGGCGATCCCGAGAAAGGCCCGCTGCTTGAAAGATTTTCCCGGCTGCGCCTTTGTCGTCGGTGACGGCAAGGAGAACGTGTTCTACCGACAGGTAATCGTCACGAAGGCGGCGGGCCTCCTCTTCGGCCTGAGACAGCAGGAGATTCAAGCGCCCTGAAATGTAAACCTGCTCGGGCGCGGAGTCCTGAGGACCAGAGAGATGTGGTCGCCGGTCCAATTCCGCCCGGAACTCTTTGGCGAGCTCGTCCGGACTAATTTCGGCTTTATTGAGTATGGAGCGAGCAAGGCCCTGCTCCTGTTCAATCAGGCTCAGGACCAGATGCTCGACATCTATCTCAGTATGGCGACGACGCAGCGCCATCGTCTGCGCCGAACTCAAAGCTTCGCGTAGTTTTTCTGTAAAGCGATTAATATCCATTATGCTCACTTTATAAGATCGCCTTACCGACCTGACAAGGCAAGTTCAATCAATTACTTTCGCCACCAACACGTCAAAAGGATCTGCCACCGGCTGAACTTGACTCCGCAAGGTGAAAGTCTTAATGAATTCTAAGCGCATCAGAGCGTCGCTCAACGGGGTACTTTTTGAAGCTCTTAAACCGGACGAAAGTCTGCTATTGACTATCAGGATAATGATGAAGGAAGACCAGAACCATCCACACCAAAAACGGGGACGAACGGAATCAGGGGAGTCTTCTGGATTCCAGGTCAGCGACCGCCGATTCTGGGTTCTCAACGAGTCTGCGGAAGAGCAAGCCGAGATTCCTAACCCCAGACTGCCGACCTATATTGAAGAACTGGAAAGGAGAACGGAAGCGGCAGAGAACAAGCTGCGGGAACGGATTGAAGAGCTGGAAAGGGAAAACCAAGCTTACCGCGACCGTCTCGAACGGCAGCTCGAGAAGAGGCTCGAGCAGGAAAAGGCTCGTGTTTTGGGGGACTTCCTGGAGATTGTGGATAATTTCGAGAGAGCCCTCAATGCCGTTCACCAGAACATTACTGTTGAAGATCTCGTAGAAGGTTTGAAGCTCAACCTGGACATTCTTCACCGGAGACTTACGGGGGCGGGTGTGGAACGGATTGAGACATTGAGACTCCCCTTCGATCCAAATGTGGCTGAAGCGATTGGGGTCGTACCGGTTCGCGAACCTGAACTCGATCAGGTAGTCGTCTCGGTCGTCCAGGAGGGCTATCGACTCGGCGAACAAATCATTCGACCGGCACGAGTGGAGGTTGGCCAGTATCAACCGGAACAGTAACCTCACCCGAGCACCTCAAAGTGTTTGGGTGCAACCCCCGCCGGCGGAAAATACGACGAGCGAGGATGCCCGTCAAAACGTAACACCAGGGATGGCTGTCATCCTCTTCAGGGTGTAACTTTTCTCTCCGACTCACCGAACTTCCGGTTATTAATTCCGTGATCTCGTGCTCGCGCACAAGCATGAAGCAGGCAGGGTGCCCCGGCTCCCTGGATTGGATCACCATTCCATACGTGGTCTTGGCTGGCTCTCCGTCACGCCAGTCGGCGGTTTGTTGTTCCGCTACCTCTGAACGTCGCCTCAACCACGCCGAAAGCGGGACAGAATGCGGAGGCCTGGAGCAAGCCGAAGGCGCGATCCGGGGAACAGGTACAAATCGAACTACTCCTGCCGGTATTCGATCCGGACGTCCTTGAGGTAGATCTTTCCCGTTGGTCGTTCTCTCAACTGAGGCTGTTCGGAGGTCTTGACGCGTGATATTTCTTGAGCCACTTCAATTCCTTCCACCACCTCGCCAAAGATGATGTAGTCACCGTCCCACTGGGGAACACGCTGCAGGCAGATAAAAAACTGGCTGCTGGCCGAGTCGGGAAAACTCGGTTGTCTTGCCATGGCGACGGTACCACGCTGGAAAGGCATCGAGCTGAATTCAGCTTTAATGGTACGACCACTTCCTCCCTGGCCGTCATTATATGGATTGTTATCCCGGGAATTCGGATCCCCTCCTTGAATCAATCGATCTCGAATCACCCGGTGGAAACTGGTCCTGCGATAGAAGCCCACCTCGGCCAGATCGATAAAATTCTTGACCGTCTCCGGGGCTACGTCAGGACGAAGCTTCACGGTAATACTACCCTTGTCCGTATCAAGGATCGCGTAAGGGATGCCCTCAGGCTCGGCCGGTGTTTCGCTGTCGACAACCGGCTCGACTTCCTTCTCTGGAACCTCCTCGGCAGGAGAGGAACAAAACACGAGTGGCAGAAGTACAAGAGTCAGGAGAAAATGCCTGGCCCCCGCTAGCACGACTGTCTTGCCGACCATGGTTTGTCGATTATGTCTCAAGGTATGGCGAAATTCCAGAGTTCCGTTTGACCGCCTGATGGAAGCGGCTGGAAAAGGCCTGACACAAAGCGATTGCGAGAGCGTCTGCGGCATCATGGGGTTGAGGCTTTACCTTCATGTTCAAGAGTCTTTGAACCATCATCTGGACCTGTGCTTTGTCAGCGCGGCCGTATCCAACCACCGCCTTCTTCACCTCGAGCGGTGAATACTCCACCAGTTCAACGCCGTGCTGAGCTGCCGCCAGCAAGATGACTCCTCTGGCGTGCCCCAGTGTTAGTGCACTTCGGACATTCACGGCGTGGAACACACCTTCAACGGCGAGGATTTCAGGCTGATAGTTCTGGATTAATGTAACCAGTTCCTGGTGGATGTACCGAAGCCGCTCCCCGATCTGCAGCGGTGCCTCTCCGCGCCGCGGCTTGATAGCTCCAAAATCAAGACAGGCACATCGGTTTCCCTGCACTGAGATTACGCCGAAACCGGTAGCACGGGTTCCCGGATCGACGCCCATGATGATCATAGTCTCGCCATTGTAGCAGCCCGCGGTGAAAGTCCTGGAGGCTGATAGAAAAATAGGTTCAGGGGAACTAGGTGGAAAGGTTGGGATACTCGTTGGAGTATGGATGCTTACAAATCAGGAGACCAGCGCCTCCATCTCCTCCTCATCAATATCGAAGTTGGCATAGACATTCTGGACATCATCATGTTCTTCCAGTGCCTCGATGAGATTCAGCATCTGCTGCGCTGTCTTCCCCTCGATATGGACCTGATTCTGAGGAACCATCGTCAGCTCACTGCTTTCGATCGGGATACCTGCCGCTTCAAGAGCCTGTCGAACTGATTCAAGGTCTTCATAAGCCGTATAGATGGCATAGGTGTCTCCCTCCGTCCGCAAGTCCTCCGCACCGGCTTCCAGAGACACTTCCAGCAACTTCTCTTCTGAGATGGCGTCCCTGGGAACAGCGATATATCCTTTCTTATCAAACATCCATTGGACGCTCCCTGCTTCACCCAAGTTGCCGTTGTGCTTCGTGAAGATATGGCGGATCTCGGCAACGGTTCGGTTCTTGTTATCGGTTAAAGCCTCAATAAAAACCGCAACACCTCCAGGTCCATATCCCTCGTAGGTCTGCTCCTCGTAACTCTGACCCGGCAGCTCGCCAGTGCCCTTCAGAATCGCGCGTTTGATATTATCCTGCGGCATATTGGCATCTTTGGCAGCCTGGATGGCAATCCTGAGCCTCGGGTTGGCGTCGGGATCGCCACCCCCCAGACGGGCGGCCACGGTGATTTCCTTAATCAATCGAGTAAACATCTTGCCACGTTTCGCATCTACTGCTGCTTTCTTGTGGCGAATCGAATGCCATTTAGAATGTCCTGACATGTTTCCTAACTCCTGTTAAACTCTGCGGGTCCAGACGAGATGTCACATTCTAGCACGCAGTCACGCCTCCTCGAAGCGAGGCTGCGTCGACGAATAGGGTTAGAAAAGTTGCTCTGAGGACCACCGGATCAGCAGCGCCCCAAATTCGGAATTTAATTGAAAGGCACAAACCGGCACAAGTATAAAGCCACAATCCAGTACCTCGGAAGCCGCTATGCCGGATGGCAGGTCCAGAAGAATGAGCTAACCATCCAGCAGGTCATTCAAGAGGTCCTTACTCGTCTGGCCGGCACTCGAATCAACGTTA